>JASHUD010000040.1 GCA_030040215.1 Methylovirgula sp. | reverse complement strand
AAGATCGGCGACGCACAGCAACGCGACGGGCATCGGCAGGAGGAGATTGCGCCAGCTTCGCGCCGCGGCAATATCCCGAGCTACGACGATACAAAGTGCGGCAGGAAAGATGATGTCGAGCGCGGCCGCGACCCAGAGCGGAACGAAGGCGGAGAAGAGGCAAGCGATACGCCCGACCAGCCAGAATGCAACGAGACAAGCAAGCGGCGCACCTCGCAGCGGCGCGCGAGCGGTCCAGTTCGGGATCGCAGTAAGAAGGAAGCCGGCAATCGCCGCACCGACGTAGCCGAACAACATTTCGTGGATGTGCCAAGTCAGCGGGTCGAACCGGCTCGGCAAAGCGAAGCCAGAGACCAGCATCAGAATCCACAGAAGAACCGCGAGCGCGGACCAAATGCCGGCCGCGAGAAAGAACGGACGAAAGCCTAGCGAAAGAATCGCAGACCACTCGTTTTGCCGCGCGCGGTAACGAGAGATCGGCCGTTCGTCCGTGGCGTTGCCCATATTTTCATGCCAAGCGCGGCCTCTCAGCCGCGTGCCGCCGCCGAGATCAACTTACAGCCCGGCGTTGCAAGCGCCAGCGGCTAAGGCGAGCGCTTCTCGACGTGTATTCCGATTTATGGCGCGACGCGTTCGATCTTGCCGCAGGCGATGGGTATCGTCACCTGCGCCGGGATCTTGCCGAGCGATGCCACCGACGCCGGCAGCGAAGTCGAGGGAAAGATACCGTGGATGTAGACGACGCGTTTGTCGAGATCGAGCTGCGGATCGTCGAATGCTTTGGCAAAGGCCGCCTTCAAAGCGGACAATGAGACCGTTTTCTTATAGTGATAGGAACCTGCGGCCGAAGCTTTCGGATAGGTGTCGTTGACGATTTGCATGCTGACCGGATCGTTATGGAACGGCACCATTGTCGTACCCGACATTGGTCCGGTCTCGATGAGGTCGATGATGCCGTCGCCATTCACGTCCGCGGCAGGGGTCGGGCAGGTTGCTTCACGGTTGTCCTTGAAACCGTGAAAATGCTGCAAGTGCATTATCCCCGGCGGCAATCCCTTGGCATCGATGCGGATCGTCAGCCTATCGCCCTTGATCGTAAACCGGGCCTCCCCCGAGGCGTTGCTCCCCGTCACCTTGCTGTTTAACGGCGCGAGATGGGCGACGTAGACGGTAGTCGGAGCATCGCGGCCCAAAGCTGCGCCGGCCATGCCCATAGATAAACATGCGCCCAGCACTGCGAGCGCTCCTGTTATTTCGATCCTCATGACGAATCCCCACAATGAGCCGTTCTTCTGACGGCAACTATAAGACATATACCAAATGCATCTTATAGACGCAATGATCCGTGTCAACATTTCGACGCGCCGATCTTGCAACGACTGGAGGCTCAATTCGTCACCAATGCCTCGCATTTTGGGATTGTAAGGAAGTCCGCCTGGAATAACTCGCGGATTTTTGGACATCATCGCTACGATCGAGGCGCCAGGGCAGATATCAATGTTGCCATCGCGATGAACTATTCTTTTCCGCAGTGCTTTGCTTGGCTGAACCATGCTCGTCCACCAAGCGAATGGTGCATTCATGCGCCGCGAGCATTTCTGCCAGCTCGGCGCGGATGCCGTCATCCTGTATCTTGGGCAGCATTGTGCGCAGTTTGCGCACCACACATTCCTGACCGCGATTGAGGATAGCCAAGCGTCCTGGCACGTCGCCGACGGCCATTGCCTCCTCGTAGAGCAACCCCGTCGCCTCGGACGGCTTCACTCTCAATCCGCGAAGCGCGCTCAGCAACATGGCCTGCCATTTCGCTTCGTTGTGGTGGAGTGTCGTGAAGAACGCCTTAAGCGCGGCGTTGCGCGTCTCTTCACACATGCGTGCCGTTACTTTTGCGAATGCCCGTTCCGCTTCCAGCAATTCATTGACGAAAATGACCAGCTCATCGCGGTCCGCCATTCCAAAATAGAGCGGCTCAGCCTCGCCAGCGAAGCAAACCGGCGAGCTCGGTTCGGCAATCGCGAAGCCCTTCTTGGCCACATGGTCGCGTAGATAATCGGCTAGCGCCGTCGCATTGTTGCGTAGCCGGTCGCGCGCGGCAAAAAGTAACGTAAGGCGTTCGTGCGTCGCCGTTTCGACAAGACCTCGGATCGCTGCGCGCTGTGCATTGAGTTCGCGCCGATAGCGGCGGCAAAATTCGTCCCAGCGTCCGGGTTTATGGCCGAACCACTGACGGAGCTCGGCGCTAGGCGCAACGTCCTTCAGCCAGAGACGAAGCGCGGCGGTCTCCTTTGCGACGCCGCGCGGCCAAATCCGATCGACCAGCACTCGGGCGCCGTCTTCGGAATCAACCGGATCGTAGATGCGTTTTGTGCGGATTTCGATGCGCATCGGGTCTGCCGCTAATTATGTTGCGACGAGACGATCTTTTGGCGGCGTTCGTATAGGTACATTCCAGATGATCCTTATAGATTGCCGTCGGCCCCGGCAAGCGATAAGCTTGCCGATCGCAGCTCCGGAGATAAGCGCATGCGGCTCACCCGCTATACCGACTATTCCTTGCGCGTCCTCATCTATCTTGGCCTTCAGCAGGATCGATTGAGCTCGATCCGGGAGATCGCGGACGCTTACAAGATTTCGGAAAGCCATCTGATGAAGGTGGTTCAGGCGCTCGGCCAGTCAGGCTATGTGGCGACGCTGCGTGGCCGCGGCGGTGGCCTCAAGCTCGCCAGGCCGCCTGGCGAGATCAATCTCGGGGAAGTCGTGCGCGACACCGAGGATGATTTAAATTTAGTCGAATGCTTTGCCGCCGCTTCGGAGTGCCGGATTGCCGGCCCCTGTCGGCTCACGCACGTGCTGAAAAAGGCGCTCGAAGCATTCCTGCAGGTGCTCGACGAATACACGTTGGCCGATCTTTTGCGGCCGAAATCGAGCGCGTTGAAGGTAAGCCTTGGATTGGTATCCGTTTCCTGAAAGGTTCGACAAATAGCTTGATCGCCATACGGCCGTACTATAACATGTATAATAAATACATCTTATAGGGGGACGCGATGATCCAGGACGTGGTGTGGGACATTTCAATCGCACTCATGGGATCTCTCGCCGCGGTGTTTGCCGGCGTGGCGGCAGGTGCCGAAGTTCCCTTGACGAATTATGGCCCGGCGATCGCCTCCGCCTATCGCCTGCGAATTTGGCTCTTCGCGTTGGCCATCGTCGTTCTTGTCGGCGTGAATTATCGCGCCCTTGGCGCGCTGCCTTACATAGCAAACCCCGCTGAACAATCGGGCTTGGCGATGAAGCGCGCCGATGCGACGGGTCAACAGTGGTCGTGGACCGTTCAGCCCAATAGTTTCGTCGTTGGCCAGACGGTCGAATTCTACGTCACCAGCAAGGACGTGAACCACGGCTTCGGGCTTTACGATCCGCACATGCATCTTGTCGCCCAGACGCAGGCGATGCCGGGCTTTACCAATGTCCTGCGCTACACGTTCGCCCAACCCGGAACCTATCAGGTTCTGTGTCTCGAATATTGCGGGCTCGGGCATCACATCATGAACACGCAGATCAACGTCGCCGCGCGCTGAGGCAGCGCGGCCGGGAGGACGCCATGACCAGCATCGAAGCCATCGGAAGTCGCAGCAGGATCAGCGCGACCGCCGCAGTACGGGCCTACCTCGTTGTCTGCGGGATCGTTCTCCTGCTGATGATGTTGCTCGGACTGACCATGCGGCTCGCGCAGGCGCAGTGGATCGACGTCGAACCGAATCTATTCTACGTCATCATGACGATGCATGGGGCCGGAATGGTGGGAATTGCCGGGCTCGGCGGTGCCGCTGTGATGTGGCACTTCGTTCGCCGTTATATCCCTGTCAGCACCGGCATTTTTATCGCTAATCTTGTATTCTTTCTGATCGGCGCCGTGCTGATTCTCGGCGCCGGGTTCATCGGCGGCTTTGCCGGCGCGTGGACCTTCCTGTATCCGTTGCCAGACCATTCCGGCGGGCTTTGGTCCGCGAACGGCGCAGCAGCCTATATGGCCGGCCTGCTGGTCATTGGCGTCGGCTTCCTGCTGCTCCACCTCGACATCGCGCGCGGCATCATCTCCGTTTATGGCGGCCTCGGCTCCGGGCTCGGGGTCAAGCAAGCCTTCGGCTTCGCGCCGGAGAAGGACGGGCCGCCGCCCGCGGTCGCGGCTTCGACCATGGCGGCGATCTCCAACATCATCGGCATCGTCGTCGGTGCTGTCGTGCTGGTTCTGTCGCTCGTCAATCTCTATGTGCCGAGCTTCACCTTCAACACGTTGGTAGCGAAGAATTTGATCTATTACTTCGGCCACACGTTCATCAACGTGACGATCTACATGGCGGTTATCGCGGTCTATGAAATTCTGCCGGTTTACACGCATCGGGCCTGGAAAACGAACCGCGCTTTCTACCTCGCCTGGGTGCTTTCGACCCTGATGGTGTTGACTGTCTATCCGCATCACTTGTTGATGGACTTTGCCATGCCGACCTGGATCCTCGTCGCCGGCCAGATTATCTCCTGGTTGAGCGGCCTACCGGTGTTGCTCGTCACGGCCTTCGGAACTTTGACCAACGTCTATCGTTCCGGCCTCAAGTGGGACGCCGCGGCGGGGCTGGTCTTTATCGGCGTCGCCGGTTGGGCGATCGGCGTCATTCCCGCCATCGCCGACGGAACGATCCCGGTGAACAGCGTTATGCACAATACCCAATGGGTACCGGGCCATTTTCATACCTATCTCCTGCTTGGCATGATGGCGATGATGCTCGGCTTCATGACCTATTTGGCTGGTCCGAAATCGCCTTCTCGCCTGGCGCCATTGGGGGTCTGGCTTTATCTCATCGGCGGCACGATCTTCGTTCTGGCCTTTCTCGCCGCCGGCAGTGCCAGCGTTCCGCGTCGCTATGCGGTGCACCTGCCGGCATGGCTTCCCTATGATCGCGCCGGATCGATCGGGGCAAGCCTTGTGGTCGCGGGCGCGTTGATCCTGATCGTGCGATTTCTCGTTTCGTTGCGATCGCCAATCGACGCCACGCCGTGACCCGCGGCTTCGCCCCTCTTCTCGGTCTCGTGTTGTGTGTGGGGGTTGGCGCGCTTGCTTGGGCGACGGAAGGATTTCGGGTCATAACCAGCGAAGGCGCGCGGCAGGTTTCGATCGCGCGTCATCCGATTCCTATCCCGAACGTGCGGCTCATCGATCAGGACGGACATACATTCTCCTTCGGCGATTATCACGGCAGAACAATTTTCGTCGATTTCATCTACACGCGCTGTCCAAAGCTTTGCGGCGAGCTCGGCGACGATTTTCGCCAGGCCCTCTCACGATCCGATGCGAAGAACGGGCACGTCGCATTCCTCAGCATCAGTTTCGATCGGGCCGACGACCGCGAAGCGTTGCAACTTTATGCCGATCGCTATGCGGCGAGGGCGCCGCGCTGGCGCGTCGCGATGCCTTACGACGCGCGTGGCCTTTCGATGTTGTTGCAAACATTCGGGGTCACCGTCATCCCCGACGGCATGGGCGGATTCGTGCACGACGGCACGATCTATGCCGTGGACGAAAGCGGACGCGTTGCCCGTATCCTGGATCCCGGCGCGCGCATCGCGGCGGTGCCGCCATGACGCGCGGGTTGGTCCTTGTCGTTTGGGGGATATTGTGGCTCGTACGCACTCCGCTCGAAAGCGACATGGCGCTGCATATGACCGTGCAACTGCCCCTGCTGATCGGCATCGGATACATGCTCGCGACATTCCTGCGCCCGCATGAACCGCGCTGGTTTGCCCGGGCCGACTGGTTCGGCATTCCCGGCCTGTTGCTCGTCGTTTTCGCGACTTCGTTCTGGATGTTGCCGCGCATGCTCGATCTGGCGCTGTCCGATCCTTGGATCGATCTCATCAAGTTCGCAAGCTTGCCGCTACTTGCCGGTCTGCCTCTGGGCTTGAGCTGGTCCCGAATGCCGGGGCTTGGCCGCGCGTTCCTATGGGCGAATTTCATTCCCAAGCTCGCGGCCATCGGCGGCCTTTATCTGGCGGCCCCGACACGGCTTTGCGCCTACTACCGGCTGGATCAGCAGACGACGGCCGGGGCGGCGCTGATTGCCGTCGCCGTCGCGCTTGGCCTTTCCTGGTCTGCCGTCCTTTTCATTGGTTCGCCGCCGTTCTGGTCGAAAGGCGGAGAGAATGCGGTTGAGCGCATGCGCGGCGCGGCCAGCGGTGGTCCGTAGCAGAGCAGGTCCGCCGCGCTCTCACGCCCACATCGATGGTTATTGTCGCAATGTTATGGCAACGGCACGGGTGGGGCTTGCGCCCGCAAATTGCCGGTGTCGCTCGCATCTCAGTCGGTTGCATCTTCCGCGATCCGCAGGATCTCGGCGGGCCTGCGGATGGTGAGACGTTGGTTGCGGCTAGCGAGCAGGCCGGCTTTCTCCCAAGCGGTCAGGATACGGCTCGCGGTATGGAGCGTGGTGCCGGATATATCCGCCAAGTCTTTGCGTCGTAGCGGAAACTCGATCGCGGTGCCGTCGGTCGTGTTGTGTCCGGCCTGTCGGGCAAGCCGCAGCAGAGCGTGGGCGACACGCCGTTCGGCCCGTTGGGTCGATAGTTCACGAACGCGGTCCTGCACTTCTTGTAGACGATTGCCGATGATCCGAATGATATTGATCGCGATCTGCGGATAGCGGACCATAAGCGCGAATAGGTCGGCGCGGCTCCAACTCACCTCAAGCGAATCGACAAGCGTCACGGCGTCAGCCGGGTACCGGCCGTTCGTGAACAGAGCGACGGTTCCGAACATCTCTCCTGGCCCGATAAATCGGACGACGACCTGAGCTCCATCGCTTCCCAATTGGGAGATGCGTACGCCGCCTTCGATCAGGGCGTGAGCGCGGACATCGGCATCGCCCTGGTTGAAGATGCGAGTGTCCTTGGGTAAACGCCGCACGTGGGCCGTTGCCGCGACCGTCTCCTGCGCAACAGGAGGAAGTTCAAGAAAAAGTTCCATCGTGGCGAGAACCTGAGGAACGAGCGGCAAGTCCGAGGTCATCTCGCCAACTTATCCGGATACACCCGATAAAGGGAGCGATTTGCGCCAGCGCAAACGCGCCCGATTGTCGCCGCGCTACGCTTCTTGAAGAAAAAGCGATGGACAGGACCTGTGAGCCAAGGGTTTTCCTTTGATTCGACAACCGATCGCCCGCGCGGACGATGGGGACGGTCCGGTGAATGACATCGTCGTCGCCCGCGCGCTGCACGTCCTCGCGGTCGTGATTTGGATCGGCGGCATGTCGATGGCGACGACCGTGGCCCTGCCGGCAGTACGCCGGGGCGACCTGGGCAAGAATCGTTTGCAGGCGTTCCAAGCCATCGAACATCGTTTCGTTTGGCAGGCAAGGACGGCGGTCATCGTGGTCGGACTGACCGGCGCCTACATGGTTTGGCGGCTCAATCTTTGGGATCGTTTTCGGTCGGCCGCGTTCTGGTGGATGCATGCCATGGTTTTCCTATGGCTGCTGTTCGTCTTCGCTCTCTTCGTCGCCGAGCCCTTCATTTTGCAACGGCACTTTCGCGATTGGGCGCACCTGCGGCCCGAACGGGCTTTTGCCTGGCTGCATCGCGCGCATTGGGCGTTGCTGGCGCTGAGCATCGTCACGATCCTGGGTGCGGTCGCGGGAAGTTATCGATGATCGGGAAGAAAAGAGCCGAGCCCCACACTTGGGGGAAAAGCGATTGAAGAAACGCAGCATGCACTCTTGCGAGGGAGCGGCGCGATGACGCTGGATGCAGAACGTATGGAGCGGCCGGCCGAGGATTCCGTCAGCAACGTGCTGAAATGGGTGTTGCTTGTCGTCGCCGTCGTCAGCTTCGCGTTGCTCGCCTGGGCGACGACGGTGACCTACCGCATGGCACCGCCGCAGCCGGATCGCTTCATGGGTGCGAATGGCGCCGTACTGATGACCGGAGACGACATTTTTGCGGGTAAAGGCGGTTTCCAGAGAGCCGACCTGATGGATTACGGCAGCCTCTACGGTATGGGCTCCTATTATGGTGAGGATTATACGGCCTCAATCCTGGTTCGACTCGCTGAGGCGACACAGAACAATATCGCCCTCGCGGAGTTCCGAAAGGATTTTGTCTCGCTCCCGGCCGAGCAGCAAGCGGCTGCGACTGTGGCGATGCAGCGCGCGTTGCAGCGCATCGATTTGACCAAGCCCGAAGTCGTGCTTCCGGATTCTGTCGCCGCCGCCGTAGTTACGGTGCGTGACCAACTCGCCACAGCGCTCAACACTGCCAATCCCGCGAAGGGTTGGACACCTGCTTACAGCCTCAGCCCACAGCTCACACGACAGACCGCAGATTTTCTGGTGTTCTCCGCCCTCACCACCGTGGCGCGTCGTCCTGGGGTCAGCTGGTCCTGGACACAGAACTGGCCTTATGAGCCACTGGTCGGCAATACGCCCACCACCAACACGTTTCGTTGGACTTGGATGAGCTTCTGTTTCACGTTCTTCGCCTTCGGTGCGGTGCTGTTCATCTACGAATTCTTCCTGAACGACCCCGATGATGCGCCGATGGATCCGGTACTGTCGACGTTCCGGCCACTGACGGCAAGCCAGAAGCGGATCGGCAAATATTTCCTCGTGGTCGCGGCGCTTTTGTTGGTGCAGATCGGCGCCGGCATCTTCATGGCGCACTCCTACTACGATCGAGCGAGCTTCTACGGCATCCCGATCAACGATTTCTTGCCCTTCAACTTCCTGCGTGACGTGCATATCCAAGCGCCGATCGTCTGGATCGGCCTATCCTGGATTGGCGCTGCGTTGTTTCTTGCGCCGGCCATTGCCGGCGGCGAAGAAGCCAAAGGCCAGCATCTGCTGGTCGATTTCCTGTTCTGGGTGACTTTGCTGATCGTCGCCGGCGCCCTGATCGGCGACTATCTCGGCATCATGGGCGTGATCGACCGTAGCTGGTTCTGGTTCGGCAATCAGGGTCTGTCCTACATTCAGCTCGGACGTTTCTGGCAGATCGGTTTCTTCATCGGGCTCACGCTGTGGAGCCTCCTCGTGATGCGGGCGCTCTGGCCGACGACGGCGCGCTGGTGGTCCGCCGCCGGGCAGTTCTGGTCGGGGCGCATCCGCCTCGAACATCTGATCTGGGCTTCGACAATCAACATCGCCGTCCTCTACGTTTTCGGCATGATCCCGCTCACGGGTATAGAGAAGTCCTTCACCCTGACGGACTTTTGGCGCTGGTGGGTTGTCCATCTCTGGGTCGAGCAGTCCTTCGAGTTCTTCGCCGCCTGCATGAGCGCCTATCTGCTGATGGCAGTGGGACTGGTATCGCGCAAGCTTGCCGAGCGGGCGGTATATTTCGAAATCATCCTGATCTTCTTGGGCGGCGTCATCGGCACCGGCCATCACCTCTATTGGGCGGGCGGCCCCAGCATGTGGGTGCCGATGGGCAGCATGTTCTCGTTCATCGAAGTGCTGCCGCTGGTGCTGCTTATCATCGAGGCGATAACTCAGTACCGCCTTATCAAGGCGCATGAGGAGTTCAAATACCGGCTCGCCTACACCTATATCATCGGCGCCGCGTTCTGGAATTTCGTCGGAGCCGGCGTGTTCGGCGGCGGCACGCTCAACGCGCCGCTTATCAACTACTACGAACACGGCACCTTTCTCACCCTCAACCATGCCCACATGGCGTTGTTCGGCGCATTCGGGGAACTCGCGATCGGATTGATTTATTTCTGTCTGCGCTACGCCGCCGCCGACCGGCGACCCTTCCCCGAGACGCTCGGCCTTACCGCTTTTTGGCTCTACAATGGCGGCTTGGTGTTGTGGATCTTGCTCAACTTTTTCCCGATCGGCTGGCCGCAACTCGACGCGGTCTATGAGCATGGCTTCGCCTATGCGCGCAGCACCGCTTTCTACAACACGACACTCTTCTGGCAATGGATGCGCCTTCCCGGCGATGTGGTCTTTGCGATCGGAGCGCTCCTGATGGCGTGGGACTTCTTCGTGAAATTGCGGCCCCTGTTCCCGCAGGCGGTAGATCGACTGATCTTCCGAACACCGCTGCGGCTCGAGCCCGGCTCCGAAGCGGCGGAGTAGCATGACCGAGCGCTCGCTCGATATCGGAATTAAACGCATCTGTGATACAAACCGCCGGAAGAAATTCGAACGTCTTTATCGCGCCGAACTCGCCGACAATAAGGAGGGGGTCGCGCCTCTCGCAGATCTCCTCCAGCTCGGACCGGTGACGCAGCTCCGCGGCACGCATGATCCGGCCCATATGCCTCGTCCTTGCCGCCTATATGCGCGAACAATGGAAGGAACGCCATGACCACCATTCAGCGTAGACCCGTCTGCCGTCTTCGCTCCTCTGCGATCCTGGCCGCCGATGCTGTCATCTGCCCGAATTTGGCCGTCGGGATCCGTCGATGAGCGAAGAATTCCGTACCACCCAACAACGCCGCGCGGCGCTCACGGCGCAAATCCAGACGGCGACCGGAATCGACGAGCCGATGATCGAGCGCCTTGTCCGCGCTTTTTACGCGCGCGTACGGGAAGACCCGGAAATCGGTCCCATTTTCGCGGAGCGGATCGAGGATTGGGAGCCGCACCTCGAGCGGATGTGCGCTTTCTGGTCTTCCGTGGCTTTGATGAGCGGGCGTTATCATGGTCGCCCTCTGCAGAAACATTTGCCGCTGCCGATCAAGGCGCGGCATTTCGATCGTTGGTTGGCGCTGTTCGAAACGACCGCGCAAGAGCAATGTCCGCCGGAAGCGGCGAAACATTTCATCATGCTCGCCCGCCGGATCGGAGAGAGTCTGGAACTCGGTCTTGCCGCCGCCAAAGGAATAATTCTGGAGCGCGGCCAGCGCTTCGTCTGAGCGTCAGGACGGCATGGTTACAACGCTGCACAGGCCGGTCTGCGATCTGCTTGGCTGTACCTTTCCCATCGTGCTGGCGGGAATGGGCGGCGTCGCACGTTCGGAGCTGGTGGCAGCCGTGACGGAAGCCGGCGGCTTCGGCTTTCTCGGCATGGTTCGCGAGCCTGTCGCTTTGATCCGCGCCGAGGTACAGCACTTGCGCGAGCGCGGCATTTCGCGTTTCGGCGTCAATCTGATTCCCGCGGCGACCGATCCCACCTTGCTTGAGGCACAGGTTGCAGCCTGCATCGAGCTCCGCGTGCCGGTGATCGGGTTGTTCTGGGATTTGTCTCGCCCCCTCGTGCAACGCCTGCGTGGTTTGGGGATCGTCGTTGTCTGCCAGGTCGGGTCGGTGCCGGAGGCACAGGCGGCGGCAAAGGCCGGCGCGCAAGTTTTGATCGCCCAGGGCGTGGAAGCCGGCGGCCACGTTCGCGGCGACCGACCGCTTCATGAATTCATTCCGGAAGTGGTAAAAGCTGCGAACTTGCCCGTTTTGGCGTCCGGAGGACTGATAGACGGCGCCGATCTCGCGGCCGTACTTTCGCTCGGCGCGCAGGGCGGAGTCTTTGGTACGGTATTTATAGCGACGCCGGAATCTTTCGCGCACGCTTATCACAAGGCGCGCCTTCTCGCCGCAGCTCCTGACGACACGGTTCTCACCGAGGTCTTCCACATCAACTGGCCGCAGAAAGCCAAGGTCCGCGTACTTGCAAACAGCGTTACCCGCGGTGAACGGGGCGATCCATTCACGCAAGCGCGGACTGTGATCGGCAATGAAGACGGGCGCCCCATCTATCTTTTCAGCACGGATTCGCCGTTACGCTCGATGCGCGGAAATTTCGAAGCGATGGCGCTCTATGCAGGCAAGGGGGTCGGCCGCGTGAATGGCATCGTCAGCGCCGCGGAACGGGTGCGGGCGATCGCCGCCGAGGCAAGCGCATTGCTCGACGGCCAGATCCGTTGAGGTTAGGCGATCGAATGACGAAACGAGCCGATGATCCGCATGCAAACGTGCCATTGCCGTGCAATGAATG
>JASHUD010000039.1 GCA_030040215.1 Methylovirgula sp. | reverse complement strand
GACGGCGTCGTTCCGGTCTATTACGAGGCGGCGGCGGTCATCACGGTGCTGGTGCTGCTTGGGCAGGTGTTGGAGCTGCGGGCGCGCGAGAAGACCGGCAGCGCAATTCGCGCTTTGTTGCGTCTCGCGCCGAAAACGGCGCGCCGCGTTCGCGCCGATGGAAGCGACGAGGAAGTGGGGTTGGAGCAGATCGAAATCGGCGATCGTCTGCGCATCCGGCCCGGCGACAGCGTGCCCGTCGATGGCGTGGTGCTCGAAGGCAAAAGCGCGGTCGACGAATCGATGCTGACCGGCGAATCGATGCCGGTCGAGAAACAAGCCGGCGCCAAGCTGATCGGCGGAACCATCAACGCGACGGGCGGTCTCGTGATGCGCGCCGAGAAGGTCGGCGCAAAGACGATGCTGGCGCGCATCGTCGCCATGGTTTCCCAAGCGCAACGCAGCCGCGCGCCGATCCAACGTCTCGCCGACGCGGTCTCCGCCTGGTTCGTGCCGGCTGTCATCCTCGCCAGCGTAGCAACCTTCATTGCCTGGATGATCTTCGGGGCGCCGCCGGCTTTTGCTTACGCGCTCGTCGCGGCGGTATCGGTCGTCATCATTGCGTGCCCTTGCGCATTGGGCCTCGCCACTCCCATGTCGATCATGGTGGGAATCGGCAAGGGCGCGAGCGCCGGCATTCTCATCAAAAACGCCGAGGCGCTCGAGCAGTTCGAGAAAGTCGACGCGCTTGTCCTCGACAAGACGGGGACGTTGACCGAAGGCAAGCCGCGCGTCGTCGCCGTGGTACCGGCGAACGGGTTCGACGAAAATACGGTTCTCTCCTTTAGCGCTGGTATCGAGCGCGCCAGCGAGCATCCGCTCGCGGCGGCGATCGTCGCCGCCGCCCGCAAACGCAGCTTGGCCTTGCAGGACGTGCTCGGCTTTGCCTCGGTCACGGGGAAGGGGGTGAAAGGCGCGATCGGCGGCCGGAAAGTGGCGATCGGCAACGCCCGGCTCATGAACGATCTCGGGATTACGATTGGCGATCTGGAAACGAACGCCGAGCCGTTGCGGCGCGACGGCGCGACGGTCGTGTTCGCGGCGATCGACCACCGTCTTGCCGGCATGATCGCCGTCGCCGATCCGATCAAAGAATCGACGCCCGCGGCGCTGGCTGCATTGCGCGCCGACGGCATACGCATCGTCATGCTCACCGGCGACCATCATGCCACCGCCGAGGCGGTCGCCGCCAAGCTTGGTATCGGCGAAGTCGAGGCGGAAGTTCTGCCGGAAGCGAAGAATGCGATCGTGCGGCGTCTCAGAGAGCAAGGCCATGTCGTGGCGATGGCCGGCGACGGCGTCAACGACGCCCCGGCGCTGGCCGAAGCCGACGTGGGCGTGGCGATGGGAACGGGAACCGACGTCGCCATCGAAAGTGCCGGCGTAACCCTGCTGAAGGGCGACCTCGCCGGCATCGCCCGCGCCCGGGCGTTGTCGCGCGCGACGATGCGCAACATCCGGCAGAACCTCGTGCTCGCCTTTGTCTACAACGCGCTCGGAATTCCGCTCGCGGCGGGCGTCCTTTACCCGGCGTTCGGATTGCTGCTCAGTCCGGTCGTCGCGGCGGCCGCCATGAGCTGCAGCTCGCTCTCGGTCATCGCCAATTCGCTGCGCCTGCGCGCGCTACGATTGTAAACTTAGCTGGAAATCGGTTGCGCCTCGGCGGTCTCGCGAACGACGGAACTCGCCGGCACGTCGAGTTCCCAATAGACGCCGTCCGGTGCAAACACGGCTTTCGAATGGCCGCCGAGCGCCTGGCCGGCGATGCGATCCATGACCATTCGGCCGAATCCTTTGTGCGTCGGTAGGACGACCGGAGGGCCGCTTTGTTCTTTCCAGCGGAGCTGCACGCGACGCGCGTCGCCGCCGTCGTTGATCACCGCCCACGATACGGTGATCGTGCCGCCGGGCACCGAAAGCGCGCCGAATTTCGCCGCGTTGGTGGAAAGTTCATGCAAGGCGATGCCGATGTTCTGCGCCGCCTCGGGGCGCAAAATGAGATCGGCGCCCTGCAGATGGATGCGCGAGTCGAAGAGATCGTCGTAATGCTGTAACTGCGAGCGGATCAGCTGGATCAACGATGCGCCGGCCCAGTCGTCGCTCAAAAGCAAATCGTGCGAGCCGGCAAGCCCATTGAGCCGCTCGGTGAAACGCTCCACGAACTCCTCCGGACTCGAGTGCAGCGACAGCGATTGACGCGCCATCGCCTGAATGACGGCGAGCAGGTTTTTCGAGCGATGCGTGAGTTCGCGCATCAGGAAACGGACATGCTCCTCGCGCTGCTTCTGCGCGGTGACGTTGCGGATGATGAACGAAGCGCCGAACAGGCTGCCGTCGGGACGGCGCATCGGCGTGCCGCGAATCCAAACGTCGATCGGCTGCCCATTCTTGTGCTGGCGCCGCGTCTGATATTCGACCGCCTCGCCTTCCATCAGCCGCCGCACCATATTGTCGCGTTCCTCGACTAGGTCGGGAGGAACGTAGAAGTCTGTCGCCTTGCGGCCGAGCACTTCATAGGCGGCATAGCCGAATAATTGTTCCGCGCCGTGATTCCAGGTCCGAATCCGGTCGGTGAAATCGACGCTGGCGATCGCGTCGATCGACGAAGCGACGATCGCCGCGAGTTGTGCGTTACGCGACTCCGCCTGACGTTCCTCCGTAATGTCCGAGCAGAGGCAGAGGATCCGTTCGATACGCCCTGCCGCTCCCTCGATGAAGCTGCCGCGCGCGTTGACCCAGGTGACGCTTTCATCGGCGCGGCGGATGCGGAATTGGCGATGGAATTGGCCGCCTCGGCGCAAAAGACGCCGGTATTCGGCAAGCAACGCCGCCTTGTCGTCTTCGTGGACTAGGCTGAGGATCGCGTCAAACTTCAACCCCGTTTCGGCGGCGTCGGGCGGAAGTTGGAACAGCTCGGCGAACTGCGGCGACCAGGAAGCACGGCCCGTCGCGAGGTCGCAGTCGGCGACCGCGAGACCGCCGGCATCTTGGACCAAGCGCAGCCGCGCCTCGCTGTCGCGCAGCATCGCCCGCGTTTGGTAAAGGCGCAACAAAGCGCGCACCAAGGCGACGAATTCGCCCGCCTCGAAAGGCGCGACGAGGATGCCGTCAATGAGGCTGTCGGCCGCGAGCGCTGCATGGCCCGCTGGGACAATACGCAGAATGGAGATCGACGGGCTGCGCTCCTTGATGTCATAAATCGTTTCCGTCGCGACCTCGCCGGCGAGGATCGCAAGACCGAAGCTTTCGGCACCCAAAGCGGCCACGCCCGCGACTTCGGAATCGACCGCGCTCACCTTTAGCTCGGCCTGTTCGAGGAGACGGAGCATTTCGGCGCGCGATGCAGGCTCGCCATCAACCACCAGGAGCTTGGCTGTGATTTGCATCGAACTAGGCATCCGACCGGTACCGTTCGAGCTCCATTCCGGAACCCAAACCCCTGATAATGACCCACGCCCCGCCTATTCGCAGACCGCCCATTCGTTCCCGCCGTCCACATATAACTCGGCGCAGGTCATTTTTAACGTAAAACCGCGAAACGCATCGATGTTTCCCGCCTCGGCTTATTCATTTTCAACGGCTTAGCTTCGCGGATCGATCGCGCTCTTGTGACGCTGCCGGTATGCCGCGCTAGGATCGCGTGTCCGCGGTCGTAGCGCCGTTCAGCGGGTTGGACTCATCCCAGCCGTAGGAGACAAATTCGAAGCGCATGCTGAGCGCATCGACGAGAAGCAACCGCCCGACGAGACCTTCGCCGAATCCGACGATCTCGCGCAGCACTTCGAGCGCCATCAGCGAGCCGAGCACGCCCGGCAATGCGCCGAGGACGCCCGTCTCGGCGCAGGCGGGAACGGTGCCGGGCGGCGGCGGGTGGGGGAACAGACAACGATAGGTCGGGTTGGGCTTGCCGGCGCCGGATTTCTCGAACGGCCGCAGCGTCGTGAGCGAACCGTCAAAGGCGCCGATTGCCGCCGTCACCAACGGGCGGCGCTCGTAGAAACAGGCGTCGGATACGGCGTAGCGGGTGGCAAAATTGTCCGATCCGTCGGCGACGACATCCCAGCCCGCGACGAGGCCACGGGCGTTCCGCGCCGTGACGCGAATTCGGACGGGGATTGCTTTGACATTTGGATTGAGCCGCAGCGCGGCTGCCGCGGCGCAATCGGCTTTCGGCCGGCCGACATCCGCCGTGGCATAGAGCACCTGGCGCTGCAAATTGGAGAGCGACACGCAATCGTCGTCGACGATTCCCAATTCGCCCACTCCGGCCGCGGCGAGATAGGCAATGAGAGGCGCGCCCAATCCCCCTGCGCCGATAACCAAAACGCGCGCCGCCTTCAGCTTCTGCTGGCCGGGACCGCCGATCTCCTTGAGCACGAGATGGCGCGCGTAGCGTTCGACTTCCTGCTTGGAAAACATGCAGCTTATCTAATCCTGGCGTCGGCGAAAATCGACCCCGCCTCTACCGCGCCAGTTCCCGCAGGCCTTGCCGGACGAGTGCCGATGCCTCGGCGTCGTCGCCGAGCGCGGCGCGCGAATTGGCGACCGCGCCGGCCGCCTGCGGACGGCTATAGCCGAGCCCGACCAGCGCGGCGATCGCGTCTTCGGCGGCCGGCACGTCGCTGCTTACGACCCTGGCCGCGCCGGGGATTGCCGTCTTTTCCTTGAGTTCGGAAATCAAGCGCGCGGCGAGGCGCGGCCCGACGCCGGGAGCGCGCGCAATCGCGGCTTTGTCCTGTCGGGCGATCGTCAATCCAAGTTCGGCCGGCTCGAACGTGCCGAGAATGGCCAGCGCCAGTTTCGCGCCGACGCCTTGCACCGTCTGCAGCAGCCGAAACCAGTCGCGTTCCGCGGCGCTCAGAAATCCATAGAGGCGGATCGAATCCTCGCGCACCTGCGTCTCCACGGCGAGCATTACCTCGTCGGACCGCGGCAGTTCGGAAAGCGTGCGCGGCGAACAATGCACGATATAGCCGACGCCCTGTACGTCGAGGATAAGGAAATCCTCGCCGACCGAATCGAGCCTGCCGCGCAGCTTGCCGATCATGCCCGGCGCGCCTTCGCTTGCGTGCAGTACCGCGCATGGGTGATCGCCACAGCCAGCGCGTCGGCGGCATCCGCTCCTTGCGGTTCCTGCGCTTTCGGAAGCAGGACTCGCACCATCATTGCGACCTGGTTCTTTTCGGCGTGGCCCGTGCCGGTCACTGTCTTCTTGACGAGGTTCGCCGCGTATTCGGCTACCGGCAGGCCGGCCAGCGCCGCAACGACAAGCGCAATGCCGCGCGCCTCGCCGAGCTTCAGCGCCGATTGCGGGTCGCGGTTGACGAACGTCTCCTCGACCGCGGCTTCGTCCGGCGCGAATTCGGCGATGATCCGCGATAGGCCCTGATGCAGCTCGCGCAACCGCTCGCCGAGCGCGCTTTTGGCGTTGGAGTCGACCGTGCCGCTTGCAATATAGGCCAGATGTGCGCCGGCGACCTCGACGATGCCCCAGCCCATGTGCCGCAAGCCGGGATCGATCCCGATGATTCGAATCGCAGCCATGCCACGGCTTACCTCTTTGCGCGGCCTTTGCCCACGCCCGGGCGGCTAGTTCTCGGTCAGCAGGCGTTTTAGAAGATCGATCTCCTCCGAGAGCCTGCCGTCCGTTCCGGCAAGCGCTTCGATCTTGCGGACCGCGTGCAGCACCGTGGTGTGATCGCGGCCGCCGAAACGCCGGCCGATCTCCGGCAGCGAGCGCGGCGTCAGCGTCTTGGCCAGATACATCGCGATCTGCCGTGGCCGCACGACGTTGGCGGTGCGGCGCGCCGATACGATGTCGGCCTTGGTGACGTTGTAATGGCTGGCGACGAGCTTCTGTATGTCCTCGATCTTGACGCGTTTCGGCTCGCGCGTGCGGATCAAGTCGCGGATTGCCGTTTCGGTAGTCTCGACCGAGAGCGGCTGGCCGGTCAGGCAGGTATGGGCGACGAGGCGATTGACCGCGCCGTCGAGGTCGCGGCCGTTGGTCTGAATGGCGTTGGCGACGTAGGCGAGCACGGCGGGCGAAATCTCAAAGTTGGGATGCAGCAGTTTCGCCGCCGCGACCCGCGCTTCGAGCAATTTGACGCGCAGGTTCTCGTCGAGACCGCCCATTTCAACGCATAGGCCGCCCGCGAAACGCGACCGCACGCGTTCGTCGAGACTCTCGAGATCCGCGGGCGGACGATCGGAGGCGATAACGATCTGCCGGCGCGCGTCGATCAAGGCGTTGAGCGTGTGGCAAAACTCCTGCTGGATCGATTTTCCCTGCAAGAACTGCACGTCGTCGATGATCAGGATGTCGATCCCCCGCAGCTTTTCCTTGAAGGCGATCGCCGTCTCCGCCTTCAGCGCGCAGACGAAGCTGTGCATGAATTTTTCCGCGGTCAGATAGATGACCCGGCGTTTGGCGGCTGTCGCCGCGTGCGCGATCGCCTGAAGAAGATGCGTCTTGCCGAGCCCGACGGCGGCGTGGATATAGAGCGGATTGAAGCGCAATGCTTCGCCCGGCTGTGCGAAGGCCACCTCTTGGGCGGAAGCATAGGCGAGTTGGTTCGATCTGCCGACGAGGAAGGTCGAGAAATTCAGTCGCCGGTCGAGCGGCGAACCGGCCAGGACTTCGCCTTCGGCGTCGCGCGCGTTCGTTTTTGCCTTTCCGCTCGGCTGCGGAGCCGCATATTGCTGCGGGTCGGCGTTCGACTTCGGCGCGGCCGCCTCCCCGAATCCCGATGCGAATTCCGGCAGCCGCTCGCGCTCCGCGGCGTGCGCGTTCATCGGCCGCATCGAGGAACGCACGCTGATGACGATTTGCTTGACGTCGCGAAACTCGCCGGTGACGGCGGTTGCGATGCGGTCGGCGTAATGCATCTGAATCCAATTCTTGAGAAATTTGGTCGGGACCGACAGATACGCGATCTGGTCGTTGAGGCTTTCCAGCTCCAGACGGGCGAACCAGGAACTGAAAACGGCCTCGCCGAGCTCAGCCCTGAGGCGCCGACAAATCGCCGCCCAGGATTCCTCGACGCGCGTATCGCGCGGTGCGAGATCGTCATCGGCCTTGCGGGATTCGTTTCTGCGAGGGTTCAGCATCGAACTTCTTCTTCTTGCAATAGAGGACCGCCCGGCGCGAAATCGCCGGTGCATGCAATGGAGCGATGAAGTGAGAAGCGGGGGCGCTCAGCCGCGGATTCCGATTGCATTGCAGCGCCCCTAGGCACCGTGCCGCGACCGGAAAAAGCCCAGAGCGCCTAACGTGTTATGTGCTGTCGGTACCGTGAGAAAAACCGCTGTGCTAGGCAGGTGCCTTGCACATCAAAATTCGCGAAGCTAGATCGGCCGATCGCAAACTTGCCCATGGTCAAACGGCCCCCTTCTTCGAAGCATGGCTTCGAAGTTCATTTGCCAACCCCAATGAAGATCTAATCTCAGCGGACGCTAAACTCCGTCCCCTCCCATTGCATCGAAAGACCTCGAACGCGCGTTCTCCATGTCTCTCCCAGCACGACTCCGCACTGCATGCATAACGCAGCAAGCCCATCAGGACTGAGTGGAAACATGCTCGAGGTTCGCTCGAGGCTCTCGTGCAATCGGTACGTCCGAAAGCGGGTGAACTCTAACATAGAACCGGTGTCCCGCAATAAGTCATGTCATGAAAATTTCACCGCCGCGATATGCCGGTGCGGTGATGATCTTGGAAATTGGTCGCCGATTTTCCGGTAAACGCCTGATTTGGCGCAAATCTGCGAGCGCGGCGTCGATCGAGCACACAAATTCGCAACAGCCAGACAGGAAACGGATGCGTGCGCGGCGGCGGCCGCAAAAACCCTCTTCGGCGAGCAAGTTTTTCGTCATAAAAAATGCTTTGCCTTTAAATCTTTGAATCACATGGAAATTGAATGCGCGGCAATGCGCAGGTTGCAAAAACGCCGCAGACGACTCAGCGTTGGCGTGCCGACACGCTGCGAAAAGATCCGGCATCGCGATGTTACGTTTCGATCTTCGGCGTTTTTCGCCCGCGTTTTTGGAGGAAAAATCCAAAACGGTTGGGTAACGCGATCCAAAGATTGCGCGGCACGGCTCACTCCTTCAGCAAAGCGTCGAGAGCTTCGAGGCGATCGGCCTCGCGCGCCGGTTTGTCCCAGCGGATACGATTGATTCGCGGAAAACGCATCGCGACGCCGGATTTGTGCCGGCTTGAGCGGTTCACGCCATCGAAAGCGATTTCGAGGACGAGCCCTGCGTCTTTCCCATGGGCGATCTCGCGCACCGGTCCAAAGCGGGTGCTTGTATGATTGCGGACGTAGCGGTCGAGTTTTCCGAGTTCTTCGTCGGTAAAGCCAAAATACGCTTTGCCCACCGCCACGAGCGCGTCGCCTTCCGTCCCTTGATGCCAAACTCCGAAGGTATAATCGGAATAAAACGAGGAGCGCTTTCCGTGTCCGCGTTGCGCGTACATGAGCACCGCGTCGATTGTGAAAGGATCGCGTTTCCATTTATACCACAGGCCCTTCGGACGCCCCGGGACATAGATGGAATCGCGTCGTTTCAACATCACGCCTTCGATCGCCGCGGCGTCCGGACCGGCGCCGGCGGCGACGGGATCGCGTCGCGCCGCCGCCAGAAAATCCCACGACTTGAAATCGATCGACGGCGAAAGATCGAGCCGCGCGGCATTGGCGCCCGCGACGAAGGCTTCGAGCCGGTGGCGTCTTTCGAGAAAGGGGAGGGCGCGCAGATCGTCGCCGTCGAGGGAAAGAAGATCGTAGGCGCGGATGTGGGCGGGATAGGCGGCGAGCAGCGCCGCGGAAACCCGCTTGCGGTTGAGCCGTTGCTGCAGCACGCCGAAAGATTGCACGAGACCGCCGCGCCTGATCAGCAGCTCGCCGTCGATCGAGACGGTGCGGCAGGGAAGGCTCGCCAGCATGTCGACGAGATCGGGGAAGGCGGCAGAAATGTCTTCTCCGGTCCTGGAGAAAAGCCGCACGACTTTACCGCTTTGCTCGCCGACGACCGCCTGGACGCGGATGCCGTCCCATTTCCATTCGGCAAAAAATTCGGCCGGCGCGAGATCGGCAAGTTTCTCTTCGTCGAGCGCATGGGCGAGCATGGCGGGACAAAACGGCGCCGGATCGTTCGTCACCGGGCGTGGCTCGCGACCTTCGAGCCAAGCGAAAAGATCGAGGTAAGGCGGCCTGAGCCCGTGCCAGAGATCCTCGATGTCATTGGCGCTCTTGCCGCCGAGTTCGGCCGCCGCCTGTTTGGCGAGCCGCGCCGACGCGCCGATGCGCATTGCGCCGGTGATGAGCTTCAGGAGCGCCCAACGGCCGGTTTCATCGAGCCCATCGAGAAGCTCGGCGAGAACGCGCGGCAGATCGATCTTGCCGGTCTCGCTAAGCGTGCGCACCACCGCGCCGAGCGTGAGCGCATCTTCTCCCGCCACCGCGCCGCCCGGCCACAGCAGGGCGACCGTTTCCGAGAGGTCGCCGACAAAATCATAGGAAAGATCGAATAGGACCGGATCGACGCGCGTCGCGATCAGCGCCTTGACGAGACCCGGTTTGGCATAGCGGAAGGAGAGTGCGCCCGTCAGCGCCGCGAGCGCAAAGCCGCGATCCGGGTCGGGAGCGCTGCGGAAATAATCGGTCATCAGCCGAAGTTTGCCGAGCCGCGACGGTTCGCGCTGAAGACGATCGAGAAGCTGCGCAAACCGGTTCACGCCGCGATCTCTGCCGGCGTCGCCTCGTCATCGCCGTAGCCGGTGAAGTGGAGCGGCTCGGCGGCTATTCCGCGGGTTTGCGAATAATGCACCAGCGCGTCGGCCTCTCCGTGCGTGACGAGCAGCTTCGAGCAGCCGGTTTCGACGGCGGTGGCGCAGAGGCCGTCCCAATCGGCGTGATCGGAGATGACCAGCGGCAATGCGATGCCGCTCTGCCGCGCTCGGGCGCGCACGCGCATCCAGCCGGAAGCAAAAGCAGTGAGCGGCTCGGCGAATTTGCGGCTCCAAAGATCGTTCATTGCGGTTGGCGGGCAAAGAACAATCTCGCCGGCGAGATCGGTAGCGCCGGTCACTTTGCGCACCTCGCCCAGCGCGACGCCGCGACTCGCGTAATATTCCGTGAGTTTCTCGAGGGCGCCGTGGATGTAGATCGGCCGGTCGTGACCGGCTTGCCGCAGCAGCGCGATCAGCCGTTGCGCCTTGCCGAATATATAGGCGCCGACCAGATGCGTGCGTTCCGGAAAGAGGCGCAGCGAGGCGATGAGCTTGGCGATCTCGCCGGGGCTGTTGGAATGCCGGAAGATGGGCAGGCCGAAGGTCGCTTCGCTGACGAACGTGTCGCAGGCAATGGGCTCGAACGGCGCGCAGGTCGGATCGGCCTCGCGCTTGAAATCGCCCGAGACCACGATGCGCGATCTGGCGTCTTGCACGAGAATTTGCGCCGATCCCAAAACATGCCCAGCCGGATAAAAACGCACGTCGGCCTCGCCAATACGGAGGTTCTCGCCGTAGCCGATCGCCTGCGTCCGCGCTGCGAACTCCGCACCGTAGCGGATCGCCATGATGGCGAGCGTGTCGCCGGTTGCGAGAACCATTCCGTGACCCGGACGCGCATGATCGGCGTGCGCATGCGTGATCAAGGCGCGCGGGACGGCACGAATCGGATCGATGTAGAAGTCGCCTGTTTCACAATAAAGGCCCGCGGGCCGCAGGGCGAGGAGAGCGCCGGCTTGCATGAAAGTTAAGATAGGCAGGCGCGCCCGCCATTGCGATGCGGCGCGGCGGCCGCTTCGTTGGCGCACTCCAAAGCAAGAGAGCCTGCCGTCAGCCGGCAGGCTCTCTGCGAAGCGGCAAGCCGTTCCTCACCAAGAAGGATAATAAGGAGCGCCGTACCCGTAGGCATAGCCGCATCCGTAGCGGTAGCCGTAGGGACCGCAAGGATAGCCGTAGCCATAGTAATAAGGATAGGCTAGCGCGGCTCCAAGACCGAGACCGGCGAGGCCCCAGCCGCCCCAGCCGTAGCCGCGGCCCCATCCGCCACCACGGCCCCAGCCTCCGTGGAAACCGCCGTGGAAGCCGCCGAAGCTACGCGCTTCCGCGGTGGTCGCTGTCGCTACGAGGCTGAAGCTCAAGGTCGCAGCGACCAGAGCACCAGCGATGGCTTTCTTCATGAATTGCGACATTGCTTGCTCCTTTCGCTTGGGCCGGCGCCAAGTCCGGCCCTTGCGCAAGGAATGCCTAGCGGATCGTGCAGTTCCGAATGTAGCGCTTTGGCCTTGCACTCCGGAGCGGAGCCAAAACCGAGGCGCAATCCCGGGCGGCGACCAGATAGAATCTGAGCGCCGAAACGAAAGCGGCGGCTCTCGGCCGCCGCTCTGCAGAAGATTTAGGTGCGAACCTCAGTACGGATAATATCCGTATCCGTACCCGTATCCGTAAGGGTAGGGATACCCGCATCCGTAGCGGTGATACGGGTAGCGATAGTAGCAAGGGTATCCGTAGCCGTAGTAGTACGGATAGGCGAGAGCGGCGCCAAGGCCGAGCCCGGCGAGGCCCCAGCCCCAACCGCCCCAACCATAGCCGCGGCCCCAACCTCCGCGGCCCCAGCCCCCGTGTCCCCAGCCGCCATGTCCGCCCCAATGCGCGGCCTCCGCAGGGGTCGAGGTCATCGCGAACGCGCCGCCAAGCGTTGCGCTCACTGCCGCAACGGCAATTGCCTTCTTCCAGAAAGTCGACATGACTTGCTCCTCTTCCCACTCCCGTCGGCCCTTGGCGGCTTATGTACCGTGCGGGCAAGGCCGGCGTTTGCGTCCCGATGGTTCATGCCGGCGAGCGAATGCCGCTCGGCCGAAACGAAGACCAAAGCCGCTGATCTAGCTTTCATTCCAGCGCAGCCTAGTTGAACTGCCGATGAATGCGCTCGGCACCCTATAGGTTCCGCTTTCCCATGTAAGTATGACTTCGTGATCGCGGCAAGAAGCGGCTGGAGCCATAATGAATATTTTAGAACGGCAAGCTTAATCCGCTTTGCCCTGCCGCTCTACCGGCGTTTCCGCAGATCGGCCTCTTCAACTATCCGTGTCCAAGGTTACCTAGGCTGTTTTTGCGTATAGCCGATGGCGAGCGTTTCGCTTGCGGCCGTCGTCAGGCGTTGTTGGATCGGGCCGGCGAAGCTTGCCAAGATCCACGGCAGCACCACTTCGATGCGTACGCTTTCGGCGAGCACGTCGATGTGGGCTTTGACCTCCTGGGCGAGCGCCACGACGCGGATGTCGGCGCTGTCGCCGCTCCAAGTCATCTCCGAATAGGCGAGTTTGTCGATGTAGGCGGAACGCAGCCGGTCGAGCATCGTCTCGATGCGGCGATGCGCCTCGGCGACGGACAGTCGATGCGGCACGCTGACGACAATGGAATTCATTGGGCGCTCATTTGTAGAGGGCCGCCGTCTGGCCGAACAGGATCTTGCGCGTTTCTTCGTCCATGGCGGGGGGCGGCCCGGGATTGACTTCTTTCGCTTTGGCATAGGCGGCGATCGTTGCCGGGCGCGCCGCGATCGCCGTAAACCAACGTTTCAAATGCGGGAAATCGTCGAGATCCTGGCCTTGGTTCGCATGCGGCTCGATCCATGGATAGCACGCCATGTCGGCGATCGAGTATTCCCCGGCAAGGTAAGGCCGGTCGGCAAGGCGTTTGTTGAGCACGCCGTAGAGCCGGTTCGTCTCTTTCTCGTAGCGCTCGATCGCATAGGGGAGCTTTTCTTTCGCGTAGTTGCGAAAGTGATGGTTCTGCCCGGCCATGGGGCCGAGACCCGCGACCTGCCAGAAAAGCCATTCGAGCGTTGCGACGCGCCGGCGCGGATCGGCGGAGAGAAACTTGCCGGTCTTCTCGGCGAGGTAAAGCAGGATCGCGCCCGATTCGAAGACGGAGGTCGGTACGCCGCCGTCCTCCGGCGCGCGATCGATAATCGCCGGAATGCGATTGTTGGGCGAGATCGAAAGAAACTCGGGCGTGAACTGCTGGCCTTTGCCGATGTTCACCGGATGAATCTCGTACGCCACGCGCGCCTCTTCGAGGAACATCGTGATCTTATGTCCGTTCGGCGTCGTCCAGTAATAAAGCTCGATCATTGCGATGCCTATCCTGTGCCGTCATTGCGAGGAGCGGAAGCGACGAAGCAATCCAAAGCGAACCTGGATTGCTTCGCTTCGCTCGCAATGACGCTTAATGCCATATAGTCCCGGCGGCTCGCCGTTTTCATCCGCGTCCTTCGCCCGCTTCCCAAAGCGCCGTGAGCCCTTCGCGATAGGTCGGAAAGCGAAGCTTGACGCCGAGCTTTTCTTTGAGCTTGCGGTTCGAGGCGCGCTTGTTCTCGTCGTAGAAACTGCGCGCCAGCGCCGAGAGTTCGGCGTCGTCGAACCGCTGTTCGGGCGGCGGTGCGATGCCCATGAGTTTCGCGGCATAAGCGATGACGTCCTGGGGCGGCGCCGGCTCGTCGTCGGCGACGTTGAAAATCTCGCCGCCGCCTTCATAGGCCAGCAGCGCGGCGAGCGTGGCGCTGATATCGGCGACGTGGATGCGGTTGAAGACCTGCCCTTCT
>JASHUD010000038.1 GCA_030040215.1 Methylovirgula sp. | reverse complement strand
CTCCAGCCGGTCATCGCCGACGTTATTGTCCATGCGCTTCCCGACGGCTCTTGGCATGTGGAGCTCAATGCGGAAGTGCTGCCGCGCCTGCTGGTCAACCAGATCTACGCGACACGGGTGACCCGCGCGAAGGCCAATGACGTCGACAAGTCTTTCCTGTCCAATTGTCTGCAAAGCGCCAATTGGCTCACCAAGAGCCTCGAACAGCGGGCGCGGACGATTCTCAAAGTGGCGGGCGAAATCGTCCGCCAGCAGGACGCCTTCTTCGCGCACGGCGTCGAATTTCTCAAGCCGCTCAATCTCAAGACCATCGCCGACGCGATCGGCATGCACGAGTCGACCGTCTCGCGCGTCACCTCGAACAAATATATCGCGACGCCGCGCGGCCTCTTCGAACTCAAATATTTCTTCACTGCTTCGATCGCGTCCAATAACGGCGGCAACGCCCATTCGGCGGAAGCCGTGCGTTTCCGCATCAAACAGATGATCGACCGAGAAAGCGCCGACGACATTCTCTCCGACGATGCGATCGTCGAGCGTCTGAAGTCGTCGAACGTGGATATCGCGCGGCGCACCGTTGCCAAGTATCGCGAGAGTCTGCGGATTCCATCGTCCGTGGAACGCCGGCGCTTGAAAGCGCTGCATTGACGCGCTGCAGAAGAGCGGGACAAAAAACCCTACGCTTTCTTCTTTAATATTTCCACAGAACCGAGAAACTGCTCGCGCCCGCATGACTTGGCGAAGAACCATGCAAGCGCAAGCTGGTCCTTGGCCTCTGGTTGTGCACGCCCGCCCATTGACTTCGCCGTGCGACGCTGTAACCGTGAGAGTCCGCTCGCAAGAAGCGGATCGTCGGGGGGCGACGTCAGTGGACTGGAGAGAGCCATGTCATTGCGCGTCTCTGGGAAAAACATCGATATTGGCGAATCGCTGCGTACCTATGTCGGTGCGCGTCTCGATCAGGTTCTTTTGAAGTTTTCCGCGGAGCCGAACGGCGGCCATGTCATCATTGGACGGGAGGGCTCCGGTTTTCGTACTGACTGCACGCTGCACCTCGATTCGGGCCTGACCTTGCAGGCCGAGGCCGCGGCGCCGGATGCATATTCCAGCTTCGATAAGGCCGCGGTTCGAATCGAGGCTCGCCTGCGGCGCTGCAAACGTCGCCTAAAAGACCGGTCGGGCGGACACTTGTAACCCCATCCGCAACGCGAGGCGCAAGGCCTCCTTCATCTTCGCGGCACACCTATGGCTTATCCTTCGAGCGTTCGGAAATTGGACGTTCTTTCAACCATGCGGCTCACCGATTTGTTAATCCCCGAAGCGATCGTCGCATCGCTGCGGGTCAATTCCAAGAAGCAGATACTGCAGGAATTGAGCGACCGGGCGGCGCGCATTTCCGGTCTTGGACCGCGCGAAATCTTCGACGCGCTGTTGCAGCGCGAGCGGCTCGGCTCGACCGGAATCGGCAGCGGGATCGCGCTTCCGCATTGCAAGCTTGCGAAATGCAAGCTGCTTTTCGGAGTCTTCGCGCGGCTCGAAAAACCGGTCGATTTCGCCGCCACCGACGCAGCGCCGGTCGATCTCGTGTTTTTGCTGCTTGCCCCCGAATCGGCCGGCGCCGATCATTTGAAGGCTTTGGCGCGGATCGCGCGCGTACTGCGCGATCCGGCGATCGCCGCCAAGCTTCGCGCCACGCGTGATCCGGAGGCGCTCTACGCGGTCCTCACCCAGGAGCCGGCCTCGCACGCCGCCTGAGCAGGATCGATTCCGTTGGACGCAATCCTGCTCTAGACTGGCCGCATGCCTGCGAAGCCGGATGAGCAGCATTCCCTTGCGCCCATGGCGTTGCCGCGTTTGTTCGACACGGCGGTGGCGCGTTTCGCCGATCGTCCCGCCATCGACTTTTTCGGCCGGAAATTCACCTATGCGGAACTCGGTCGGCAGGTCGATCGCGCCGCGCTCGGCTTGCAAAAGCTCGGCGTGCGCCACGGAACGCGCGTCGGGCTTTGCCTGCCCAACACGCCCTATTCCGTCATCGCCTATTTCGCGATTCTCAAGCTCGGCGGAATCGTCGTCAACTTCAACCCCCTCTACGTCGAGCGCGAGATCGCCCAGCAGATCGACGACTCCGGCACCACCATCATGGTGACGCTCGACGTCAAGAAGATCTATCCCAAGATCGCTTCGCTGCTCGGCGGCACCTGCCTCGAACGCATCGTCGTATGCTCGATGCGCGCGGCTTTGCCGTTTGGCAAAGGGATTCTGTTCCGCCTTTTCAAGTCGGCCGAACTCGCCAAGCCTCGCGAGGATTCCCGCCATGTCCGTTTCAGTGCGCTGCGCGCGGCACGCGGCACGATGGAACCGGCCGACATCGATCCCGCCGCCGATATCGCGGTGCTGCAGTATACCGGCGGCACCACCGGCATTCCCAAAGGCGCCATGCTCACCCACGCCAATCTCTCAGCGAACGTCGCGCAGATCGGCCGCCATGTGCCGATCCTGACGGCGGGCCGCGAACGCGCGCTGTTGATTCTGCCCTTGTTTCACGTCTTCGGCATGACCGCCGGAATGAATTTCTGCATTTCAATCGGCGCCGAAATCATCCTGCTGCCGAGTTTCGACGTGCATCAGGCGCTGGCGATCATCACCCAGAAACATCCTACTCTTCTGCCCGGCGTACCGAGTCTGTTTGCGGCGCTGACCGCGCGAGTCGGCGACGGCAAATACGATCTGTCGTCGATCAATTACTGTATTTCCGGCGGCGCGCCGCTGCCGCTCGAGGTGCGCACGCGTTTTGAAGCGCTCTCCGGCTGCAAGCTCGTCGAAGGCTACGGCCTGACCGAAGCTTCGCCGGTAGTGAGCGCCAATCCGCTTGATGCCGCGTACAAGAATACCTCGGTCGGCTTTCCGCTTCCCGGCACGGTGATCGAGATCCGTTCGCTCGATGATCCGCGGCGCGTACTTGCCGCCGGTGAGAAAGGCGAGATCTGTCTGCGCGGGCCGCAGATCATGGCCGGCTATTGGAAGAACGCCAAAGAGACGGAGGCGGTCTTCATCGACGGCGCGCTGCGCACCGGCGACGTCGGCTATATCGACGAAGGAGGTTACCTCTATCTTGTCGATCGCATCAAGGATCTGATCCTCTGCGGTGGCTTCAACGTCTATCCGCGCGTCATCGAAGAGGCGCTGCACCAACATCCGGCCGTCGCCGAGGCGGCGGTCATTGGCATTCCCGATGCCTACCGCGGGCAGGCGCCCAAAGCTTTCGTCACGTTGCGCCCGGGCGCGCAAACGACCCCGAGCGCTTTGCTGCATTTCCTAAGGGACTATCTATCGCGCATCGAAATGCCGAAAGCGATCGAGATTCGCGCTTCGCTGCCCAAAACCGCAATTGGCAAGGTAAGCCGCAAGGAGCTTGCCGCCGAAGAGAGCCATCATTGATCGTGGGTACCCTCCCCGTAGGAAGAACGAAGCGCGATCATTTTTGTGAATTTGGAGCGAAGTCCGCTGACCGATATCGCAGAGCTTAATCCGATCGCCGACACTCTTCTTCCGCCGCGTTTCGCCGAATGGTTCGCGGCGCGCGGCTGGACGCCGCGCGCCCATCAGCTTGCGTTGCTCGAAACCGCCCAGGCGCGCCAGGACGTCCTTCTCATCGCGCCTACCGGGGCCGGCAAGACGCTGGCTGGCTTTCTGCCGACTCTCGTCGATCTCGATCGCCGCAATGCGCCTGGCGGCCTGCATACGCTCTACATCTCGCCGTTAAAGGCGCTCGCCACGGATGTGGCGCGCAATCTCGAGACGCCGATCGCCGAGATGCGTCTCAAGATCCGCGTCGAGGCGCGCACCGGCGACACCTCGCCCTCGAAACGCCGGCGTCAACGCCATGACCCACCGCACATCTTGCTGACGACGCCCGAGCAACTCGCGCTGCTGCTCGCCAGCGCCGACGCGCGCCACCTCTTCGCCGATTTGCGGCGCGTGGTGATCGACGAATTGCACGCGATCGTCGCATCGAAGCGCGGCGATCTTTTGAGCCTCGATCTGGCGCGGCTGCGCACGCTGGCGCCGCAGGCGAAAGCGACCGGGCTTTCCGCGACGGTACGCGACCCGGACGAATTGCGCCGCTGGCTTGTCGCGCGTCCCGGCGCGGCGGCTTTGGTCAACGCCCCCGCCGGCGCGCCGCCTGATGTCTCGATCCTCGACACGACTGGGGAGTTGCCGTGGGCCGGCCACATGACCCGCCACGCGATCGCCGAAGTCTACGGGCTCGTGAAAGCCGCGCATATGACGCTCGTCTTCGTCAACACGCGGGCGCTCGCCGAATTCGTGTTCCAGGAATTGTGGCGGATGAACGAGGACGGGTTGCCGATCGCGCTTCACCACGGTTCGCTCGACGTCGGCCAGCGCCG
>JASHUD010000037.1 GCA_030040215.1 Methylovirgula sp. | reverse complement strand
TTCCATGCGCGAACGGTTGAACAACGAACTCAAGGCGGCGATGAAGGCAGGCGACAAGCGCCGCGTCGCGACCATCCGTATGGTCAACGCCGCACTGAAAGACAAGGACGTCGAGGCGCGCGGCCAGGGAAAAATCTTCGCGGACGAGGAGATTCCCGGTCTCCTCCAGAAGCTTATCAAAAGCCGCCAGGAATCGGCCGAGATCTACGAAAAGGCCGGCCGCGCCGAACTCGCCGCGCAGGAGCGCGAAGAGATCGCCATCATCCAAGGCTTCCTGCCGCAGCCGTTGAGCGCCGCCGAGACCGAAGCGGCGATCGCCGCCGCCATCGCCGAGACCGGCGCCGCGTCGATCAAGGATATGGGAAAAGTAATCGGCGCGCTCAAGGCCAAATACGCGGGCCGCATGGACATCGGCAAGGCAAGCGCCGCGGTGAAGGCGAAGCTCGGCGGCTAGGCATGGACATCGTCGATCTGCGCAGCTTCTACGATTCGCCGCTCGGCAAAGTGGCGGCGCGATTTATCGGCAAAGCGGTCCGGGCGCGTTTCGAGAATTGCGTCGGCCAATCGGTGATGGGCATCGGCTATGCGACGCCTTATCTCGAATGTTTCCGCGGCGAGGCGTTGCGCGTCCTCGCCTTCATGCCGGCGACGCAAGGCGTCGTGAATTGGCCGGCCTCTGGCCTTTCCGCCTCGGCGCTCGCCGAACCCGCGATGCTGCCGCTGCCCGATTCCTGCATCGACCGGGTGATCGTCGTTCACGCCCTGGAGATCGCCGAACATCCGCGCGAACTGCTCGCCGAGATCTGGCGCATCTTGACGCCGGGCGGCCGGCTGATCGCGATCGCGCCGCGCCGCGCCGGCCTTTGGGCGCGGCTCGATACGACGCCGTTCGGCAACGGCCAGCCCTATTCGCTGACGCAGATGCGCGAATTGATGCGCGAAGCGCTGTTTTCGCCGACGCATTGGACCGAGGCGCTCTATGTGCCGCCGTTCGAGGCGCCGATCTTCGTGCGTTCGGCGACGCTGTTCGAGCGCGTCGGCGCGAAGCTCGCATTGCCCGGCGCCGGCGTGCTGATCGTCGAAGCGATGAAACAGCTCTATCGGCCGATCGGCGTGCGGCGCGTGGGCCTACAGCAACTGCAGCCGGTGCTCGGCACCCGCCCGGCGGGAATCGCGCCGAGCTAAGGATGATGGGCGTCATTGCGAGGAGCGAAGCGACGAAGCAATCCAGTACCGATCCATGGATTGCTTCGCTACGCTCGCAATGACGGGTCAATCTGCTCTAACTTGCAATGAGACCCGCCGGCGGCTTCGCGCCGAACGACTGCGCCAGAAACATCCCCCCGTGCAGCAGGCCGCCGGCGTCGATGCCGTGGCCGATGCCGACCGAGAGATGCCATTGGCAGGCAATGCCGGCCTTGGCCAATTCTTCCGCCGAAACGAACAGCGCCTCGACGGGGATGAGATCGTCCTGATTGCCGTGCACGAGCAGGATCGGCGCTCCCGGTCCGTTCGCCGCCTTCGCCAAATGGCGTGGGCCGACGAGCACGCCGGAATAGCTGACGATCGCCGCGCTGCGTCGGCGTAGCCCAATATGAAGGGCGAGCATCGCGCCTTGGCTGAAGCCGACCAACGCCAGCCGCTCCGGGCCAAGTCCGTGGCGCTCCAGTTCCGCGTCGAGGAATGCATCGAGCAGCGGCGCCGCCTGGTTGACGCCGCGCCACAATTCCTCCTCGCTGCGCAGATCGAGTCCAAACCATTGCCGGCCGACGGGAGCCTGCGCGCAAACTTGCGGCGCATGCGGCGCGACAAAGAGCGCGTCGGGCAGCAAGGTTCGCCATTGCTGCCCGATTGCGATCAAGTCGTTGCCGTCGGCGCCGTAGCCGTGCAGAAAAACGACGAGTTGTCGCGGCGCGCGGCCTTGCGGCGCAAGACGCGGTCCGTCGAGTTTCGAAACCATTCGAAAATTCCTGCGTTGGAGATTGGAAGGACCTTGTTTCGATAGCAAGGTCAAGACCGGCCGCGCCGGCACACTCCCCCAGCTTGCCAGACAAGCCGCATGCCGCCGCCTCCGCGATGGTCTGAATCGGCCAATGGCACGGGCGTTGCGACGCAGGCAAGGGGCGCTTCGATTAAGGCGTCGGATCGCGCTATATTGCGAAAAGAACCTTGATCGCCGTCCGCAGTTTAACCTATTGATTTCGAAAGCTGCGGCAGCGATCCGATCGAGCAACGCATGACCCGGTCCTACATCTCGCACGTGTTTCGTTTTGCGCCGTCGCCGAACGGCTATCTGCATCTCGGGCACGCATTCTCGGCGTTGATGAACCACGAAATGGCGGTGGCCAGCGGCGGCAATCTTTTGCTGCGCATGGAGGATATCGACGTCGAGCGCTGCCGCCCGGAATTCGAGCAGGCGATCTACGAAGATCTTGCGTGGCTCGGTCTTTCCTGGGAGGCGCCGGTGCGCCGCCAATCCGAGCATTTCGACGCTTACGCCGAGGTGCTGACGAGTCTCGAAGAGCGCGGGCTCGTCTATCCCTGTTTCTGCGCGCGCAGCGATGTCGTAAGCGCCGCGGCCGAGCGTCCAAACTGGCCGCGCGACCCCGACGGCTCGCCGCTCTATCCCGGCACCTGCAAACACCTCTCGCCGGCGGAGCGCCGCGCCCGGCTTGCTGCCGGCCAGCCGGCGGCGCTGCGTATCGACATGACGGCGGCCATGGCGCAAGTCCGGCAAAAGATCAGCTGGCGCGAATACGGCGGCGGCACGGAGCGGCGCGACATCCATGCCGAGCCCCGGCAGTGGGGCGACGCCGTGCTGTCGCGCAAGGATATTCCGGCGAGCTATCACATCGCAGTGGTCGTCGACGATGCCATGCAAGGCATCACCGACGTGGTGCGCGGCGAGGATCTGTTCATGGCGACGAGCCTGCACCGTCTGCTGCAGATCCTGCTCGATCTGCCGGCGCCCAGCTATCATCATCACGAGTTGCTGCGCGACGCGGCCGGACGGAAACTGTCGAAATCGCTGCGCGCCAAGTCGCTGCGCGCCATGCGCCGCGAGGGAGTCACGCCGGCGGAGATTAGAGAACATGTGGGGATTGCCCGGCGCGTATTTGCGTTCGCCCCCTGAGCATTGCTTCGAGCCCTTGCCGCGCATACGTTGCCCTAAAGTGCCTAGCGCACTCCATCTCCCCGCAAGCGGGGAGAGGGATAATCCCGATAGGCGTCGCCAGATATGACCTTTCATTATTCCCCGCTCTTTCCGGCCGGCGCCGACACGACGCCCTACCGCAAGCTCACCGACAAAGGCGTGCGCATCGAGAAATTCGGCGACCGCGACATGCTTGTCGTCGAGCCGGAGACGCTGAAACTGCTCGCCGAGCAGGCGTTCGTCGACATCAACCATCTGCTGCGCCCCGGCCATCTCGCCCAGCTTGCCGCGATCCTCAAAGATCCGGAAGCAACGGAGAACGACCGGTTCGTCGCCTACGATCTTTTGAAGAACGCCAACATCGCGGCGGGCGGCGTCCTGCCGATGTGCCAGGATACCGGCACCGCCATCGTCGTCGCCAAAAAGGGCCGCCGCGTCTTCACCGAAGGCGG
>JASHUD010000036.1 GCA_030040215.1 Methylovirgula sp. | reverse complement strand
GGAGGCCGCGGGCGGCGCGGATGCGCCCGCTCAATCGCCGCTTGGCCGTAATCCCGCATCGGCCTCGTAAACCTGCTTCGCGGTATCGAGCGACGCCACGGCCGGCCCCGAGAAGCGGTCGAACGTAAGGTCGGTCGCCCCATCGCCAAACCGGGAGAGGTAGCCGTCCTCCAAACTGCCGGAGAGCGCCGCGGTTTCGAGCCGCGCCGCCCGGCGCAGGCCGGTGAGCGTCGGGCCGAAGATGGTCTGGCTTTGCAGCTCGGCCGTTTCGGTGGGTGCCGTCAGGCTGCGGAAGTCGGAGCGGTCTACCCGGGCCGGCACTAAACCGGCCACGGCACCGGCGAAGTGCCTCGGCGCGGCCGCCATCCGTTCATGCGCCGCCGAACGCAATGCTTCCATCTGCGCCATCGGAGCATAGGCGAGCGCTTCACCCTGCGACGGCGGTCCCGAGCGCGAGAAACTTTGCGCCGTCCTGCCGTCGTTCGGGCCTCGGGTAATGATGCCGGGGAGCGCGGGCGGCGCCGCGGGGGCGGCGCCCGAAAGGAAATTGCCGATCAGATCCTGATTCTCGGAGCGAAGATCGGCGGAGGTCAACATCGCCACCTGCCGCTTCGAATCTGCCATCGGGACGGCAGGCTTGGAAAGCGAGGCAAGGTCAACCGGACGGCGCGGCGGTTCCGGTATTGCCGGCGCCGGCGCGACATCCGCTCGATTGGCGGCCGACGTCGCCCCGGCAGCCGAGGAATCGGCGCCTATATGGACGGCTTGATAGGCGCCGCCCGGACTCTCGTCGCCCGTATTGTCGCTTGCGTCGGCGACGTAGGTATTGCCGGCGGGTTGGACGGGCGTTACGTCTTCATGCTCGTCTTCGCCGCCGCTTGCCCAACCGAATAACCAAGCAAAGAAATTTCCGCTGTGCGCGGCGGGCGGAGCCTCGGCCGAACCGCCATTCGCCTCGATCTCGGCGCGGGCTTCCTCGTAGCCCGGAAGCGTACGGCCGTCCGCCGCGATATGCACCGTCTTGCCGTCCGGAAAGAGGCGAACGAGATCGTCGTAGCTCATGCGCGGCCAAGCGCGCACGCCGCCGACGTCGATATGCACGAAATTGGCGCTCGGATAATAGCCGACGCCGCCCATTTGGAGCCGCATCGCATTCTCGCGGATCTTCTCCATCGAAATGCCCGGCATCGTGGTGTCCATGGCCTTACCGAGCATATGCTGGGAATGCTGCGCGACGCGGCGCGAACGGCGGCGCAACATGGCGTTGGTCTGCGGCGAACGATAGCCGCAGAGAACGATGATGCGATCGTTGGCGCCGGCGCTGCGATAGGATTCCCACACGGCGTCGAAAAGACGCGGATCCATGTTGGTCGCTTCGTTGCGCCGCCAATCGCGCAGGAACCAATTCAGTTTCTTAAGTACGGCGGGATCGTAATGGCCATCGACGCGATAGGTCGCATCGATCGATTCCCCGGTATGCGCTTGATAGAGATAAAGAGTGCGCGTATCGCCGTTGGCGATCGCCGTTTCGGTCGAAGACGGCGGCAGAACGCAAAGGCAGAAAAGGCTCGCCCCAGCAATCGTGCCGGCATGCGCGAAGCGCCGCAGCCGCGCAACGCCGCCGAGAACGCTCCAACCGTAAAGATTTTCGATAAACGCGACGCCGCGCCAACGACGCACGCAGAATTGCAAATCCGTGCTTTGGCGCGGTTGATGCAAGTTGCCCTCGGTTCTCGGACGCCGGCTCTCATGGCCGGTCTTTCCCCGCGGCGAGCGACGCCGCAATTCGGATTAGTTACCGAGAACCGTTAACGTCGCGTAGCCACCGGCCGGCAACGTTCCCCCGTTCGCGGCCATCCCCTCTTGCGCCGATCCTTCCGGCCAGAAGAGATGACGCAAGGGTAAGCTAGCAAATGTGGCGAACCTGTGTCGTCCGCTTTGCGTTTGGTAGGCAAGCGAGCCGCCGCGAATTGCCTGCAGCCGTGCCGCAAACGCTTGCGCAACAGAATAAAAAATCGCCCGCGCCGCCGCCCTCAAATTGAAAGAATTGGAATTGGGCGGCGTTGGCGCGGCGCTCTAATCACGCGTGCTGGCAGCCACGTCCTCGGACTCCAGTCCCAGCGCTAGTTTCACCTTGCGGGAATAGCCGTAGAGGTCGTCGCGCAGCTGCAGGCGGCCGGCGTCATCCACGAAGGCGGTAAAATACTCGATGTAAATCGGCAGCGGCTTCGGCAAATAGACGTAGCGCTCCTCGCCGCCGATCAGCCCTTTGATTTTCGCTTCCGGCCAACGCGGGCCGAGCACGGTTTGCGCCAGCTCGAACGGTTGATCGACGCGCACGCAACCGTGGCTGAAGGCGCGCCGCGCCGCCGTGAAGAGACTGCGCGACGGCGTATCGTGCAGATAGACCGAATATTGGTTGGGGAACATGAACTTGATGAGGCCGAGCGCATTTCGCTCGCCGGGCGGTTGGCGCACGACCAATCGGCCGTTTTGCATGAACGCCTCATATCCCATTTCGCTGAGATAATTTGGGTCGGCCGCGAGATGCGGCAGCATCTCCTTGCGGATGATCGAAGGCGGTACGTTCCACGCAGGATTGACGATCAGGAATTTGATCGAGTTGGAGAAGATCGGGGTCGGCGTATCCGGTTTGCCGACGATCACCTTGTGACGCTCGACGACCTTGCCATCCTCAACGACGCTCGCCGTGAAGTCCGGGATGTTCACCTCGATGCGCGTTGCGCCCAGCTGGCGCGGCATCCAGCGCCAGAACTCCATGTTGGCGATGATCTCGTTTTTGGCTCGCACGGGATCGGCGAGCGCGGCAACGGTGTGCGCCGTCAACACGCCGGAAGGCCACAATCCGACTCGCCTTTGGAAACCTGCAACCGCCGCCGCCACGCGCCCATCATAAAGGAACTCGTTCACGCCCGTTCGCTCGAGCCCGAAACGGGCGCGGAGCAAAGGCACGCGCGGATCGTGCATCCCGACGCGCAGCGGACGCCCCGGCGGGATCGCGCCACTCTTATCCGACTTCGCGCCGCCGCGAAGTTCGACGAGCTTGTCGCGCAGCGCGAGATAGGACTTTTGCGGCGGGTTGAAGCTTTGCAGCATCGCACCGCCGTCGGTGCCCGCCGCCGCGACCGCGGCAAGGATCAAAGCCGGATCGGGAAGATCCGGCTTGGCGCCGATCAACCCCGAGATCGCCTGCGGATCGACGCGGCTGCCCGAAGCCTGCCGGCCATAGGCGACGACCTCGGCCGACAACGCGACATCCGCCGCCGCGAGCTTGTCGGGACCGCCCTTGAAGACTGGAACGGGTAGTTCGGAAAGATCGAGCCCGTCGTCGCCGGCGCGGGCAAGCCGCGCCATGACCGGCGCGACCGCCTCGATCGGCTTGCCGTTCTCGATCCACAGTGGTGCATCGTCGCGCGCCGCGTAATAGGCGGTGATCGCCGCGTACTCCTTGCGCACTTCCTCCTTCGCGTCCTTGCCTTCGGATTTGAGGAGGGCGTCAAGTGCCGCCTCGATGAGATCGCCGCCAACAAGCGCCGGGCTCGTCGCCTGCACCGCCGTGGGGCTGGGCGAGGTTGCGGGTGAACCCTCGGCGGGAGACGCCGGCGCGGCGCCGGGCGAAGTCGCCGGGCTCGGTGCGGAAACTTGCGGGATCTCGGGCGCGAGGGAATTGCCCGGCGACGCGGGCGTCGGTGCGTCGCCTTTGGAAGCATCCGGAATTGCCGCGTCCTGAGTCGCCGCCGGGCGATGTTCGGACCGTTCGGGCGTTCCGCTGCCGGAGACAGCCGGGTTTACCGTAGCCCCTGCTTGCGTCGGATCGGCCGAGGCGGCGTTGGGTGTCGCGTTTATGGACTCCAGCAATTGCGGAGGGGTCGTTGGCGGCGCGGCCGGATCTTGGGCGCGTGCCGGCGACGCGAGGAAGCCGCAAGCGATCGCGACGAAGAGTGCCGGCGAACGGACGGACCGAAAACACTCGCGGCGCGGCATACTCGTCTCCGGACTTGAACTCGCTTCGCTGCTGTCGAACTGAATTTGCGCCTTATCCGTTCAATTTTGATGAAAACGTGCGCCTTTCCCGAAATCGAGAGATCGGCGCCGATGCCGCTGCGGACGTCGATCCGGGAAACGTGGCGCAACGGCCATGTGGTCTAGGCGGCCGCGTCGCTGTCGGTGCCCTCCTCGAAAGCCTGCTGGAATCCGTATTCCTTCATCTTCCGGTAGAGGGTCGACCGGCCGATGCCGAGTTTGCGTGCCACCGCCGACATTTGCCCGCGATAATAAGTCAGCGCGAAGCGAATGGTTTCCGCCTCCAATGCGTCGAGTTGGCGCAGATTGCCGGAATCGTCGAGAAGAGCCAAAACATTGGGGTCGCGCACCTCGACCCGCACCACCTCGCGTTCCGGCCGCGGCTGTTTGACGAACGCGGCCGGGGCGGCCGGGATGCGCACTTCGAAACCTTCCACCTGGGCGGCGATCTGCGGAAATTCGGCGACCGTCAGCTCGTCCCCGTCAGCGAGCACCACGGCGCGAAAGATCGCGTTCTCCAGCTGCCGGATGTTGCCCGGCCAATCGTAGCTCCTGAGCAGGCCCAGCGCTTCGGCACTGAGGCCGCGTAGCCGTTTGCCCTCCTCCGCCGCGAATCGCGCCGTAAACCTGCGGGCGAGTTCAGGAATGTCTTCGCGGCGCGTGCGCAGCGTCGGCATGGCGATCGGAAACACGTTGAGACGGTAATAGAGGTCTTCGCGGAATACGCCGCGTTTGACGAGCTCAATCAGGTCCTGATTGGTTGCCGAGATCAAGCGAAAATCGACCTTCACCGGACGCTTGCTGCCGACCGGATCGATCTCGCCGTCCTGCAGAGCGCGCAGCAGTTTGACTTGCGCCTCGGACGGTAATTCGCCGATCTCGTCGAGAAACAACGTCCCGCCGTGCGCCTCGACGAATTTGCCGAGGTGTTTCTCATTGGCGCCGGTAAACGCGCCCTTTTCGTGGCCGAAGAGAATCGATTCGACGAGGTTTTCCGGCAAGGCGCCGCAATTTACCGTGACGAATGGTTTGCCGCGCCGATCCGAAGCGCCCTGGATGGCGCGCGCCACGACTTCCTTGCCGACACCCGATTCGCCTTCGAGCAGCACCGGAATGGTCGATTTCGCGGCGCGTTCGCCAAGCCGGACGACCCGCTCCATATCGGCGCTCTTGCTGGCCAGATCCTTGAAGGTGAGCGTGCCCGACGACTGCCGGTTCAAGCGCCGCACCTCTCCCTCGAGAGCGTCGACGCGGAGCGCATTCTTGATCGAGATCTGTAATCGCTCGACGCCGACCGGCTTGACCACGAAATCGATGGCGCCGGCCCGCATCGCCGAGATCACCGCTTCAATCGAGCCGTGCGCCGTCTGCACGATCGTCGGAATGCTGCGCCCCTGGTCGCGCAGCCGCTCCAATACCGTCATGCCGTCGAGTTCCGGCATGACGAGATCGAGGATGAGAAGATCGACGTCGCGGCCGCCCGAAGCCTCCAGACGCGCCAAAGCCGCCGCGCCGCCATCGACGGTTTCGGTTTCGTAGCCGAAACGATGCACGAGCGATTCGAGGAGTCGGCGTTGCACCGGATCGTCGTCGACGATCAGCACGAGACAGGACATGGGCTCTTTCTTGAGGCGACGCGCCGCCGATCATTCGGCGGGTCACGTCCAGTCATCCGAATTGCTGAAGCGAACCGCCGCGAAAGACGCTGAACGGGCGCGGCAATTCACCCTCTGCGCATGCTGGCCGATCAGAGTAAATGCGGTGTTAATGGTGGAAATATTGCTCGCGCCGGAAGGGATTATCGCAAAGCTGCGGCTCGATTCCGGAGCACCATCCCGCGGCGCCCTTGCGCGCCAAATCGGAGGGGTCATGCGCTCATGACAGGCCTCACGCACGTACGGACGAGTTGTCCAGCAACCCGCCCGTACGGCAATCGAAGCAACCGGAAGATGATTCCGGGTGCTTTACTACATCATCACCTTCTGGACCTGCTGGTGCAGGTAGTCGGGCAGAGCATCGACGGGAATCATTACATACGTGTGGCCGTGCATCTTGACGATGTCGGCGCGCATCTTCGTGCCGTCTTGCATCACCAGATCGGTGTGGGTGATCATCCGGACGACTTCCTGGACATTGACGGCATAGGCGCTCGAGGCCATCAAAAGTCCAATCGACACGGCGACGATTCTGGTCCGAAGTTTCATGGGGATCCTCCCTCTTTGCCCTGGTTTCGTGACGACGCGCGTAGGTTCTTGTCTGACGTTCATGACAACGACCCTTTTTGAGAATTGGACGTTGCGACAAGCGGAAATGACGGCTGTCGCCCGCCCGGCAGCGGACCGGCCGCGCCGGTCTTGCACAGGCTGTTTCGAAAGCCGGGTTCGCGGCGTTACCGGAAACGCCGATACCGTCGGTCAAGAAAAAGTGAGGATAAATTCTCTGCGCCGGACGTAACGCAGAGCCCCGTTCCTGCGAATTGCGTGCGGGAGTTGATCGCTTGGCGAAGTTGCAACGGCGCCGCCGGCGTCGTTTCTGCCGCGAGTCCCGGCGATAAATGGCGCATTGATTATCTACGCGTCGATCCGCTATGAGGGGGCGCCCGCAGCTCGCGGGCAATCCCCGAAATCGTGGCCCGCAGTGATTTTTTCGCTCCCGTTCGGTTTGTTCGAGGTTGTTGCGCGCGCGGCGGCAGCGCCGACCGCGGCGTCAGAGAGCGATGCGCCGCTCGGGCCATTGCCGGAATGGGTTCTCGCGGATCTTTATCCTTCGATGGACTCGCCGCTCTATGCGCGCGATCTCGAGCGCGCCGCGGTCGAATGCAAGGCCTTCGCCGCCGCGTATCGCGGCAAAATTGGCGAACTCGCCGCAGCCGACCGCAAGGATTCGAACTCTGCCTTGCTCGCGCAGGCGGTCGAGCGCTACGAGGCTCTGGAAGACCTCCTCGGCCGAATCACGTCCTACGCCAGCCTCGTCTACTACGGCGATACCACCGATCCTGCGCGCGCCAAATTCTTCGGCGATGCGCAGGAGAAGATCACCGCCGCCTCGACGCATCTCCTGTTCTTTCAGCTCGAACTCAACCGCCTCGACGACGCGCTCGTCGCGGCGCTCGCGGCGCGCGGAGCGCTCGCCCATTACCGGCCTTGGCTCGAAGACATCCGCAAGGAGAAGCCGTACGAGCTTAGCGACGAGGCCGAGCGTTTGTTTCACGAGAAAGCGGTCACCGGCAGCAGCGCTTTCAGCCGGCTCTTCGACGAGACAATCGCAACCTTGCGTTTCAAGGTTCGCGATAAGGACCTAGGCCTCGAAGAAGTCCTCAACCTGCTGCAGGACAGAGATGGCGCGTTGCGCAAGGAAGCCGTCGAAGCGATCGCCGCGACGCTTCAGCAGAATCTGCGCACCTTCGGCTTGGTCACCAACGTGCTTGCCAAGGACAAAGAGATCTCGGATCGCTGGCGCGGCTTTATCGACGTCGCCGATTCCCGCCATCTCGCCAACCGGGTCGAGCGCGAGGTCGTCGACGCGCTCGTCGCCACCGTGCGGGCCGCCTATCCGCGTCTCTCGCACCGCTACTATCGGCTTAAAGCCAAATGGTTCGGCAAGGACGTTCTCGATTATTGGGACCGCAACGCTCCTTTGCCGGACGCGGAAACACGGAGCTTTGCTTGGGCCGAGGCGCGCGACATGGTGCTTGGCGCCTATGCCGCTTTCTCGCCGGACATGGCGGCGATCGCCCGGCGCTTCTTCGACCGAAACTGGATCGACGCGCCGGTCAGGCCCGGCAAGGCGCCGGGCGCCTTCGCGCATCCGACAGTGCCGTCGGCGCATCCCTACATTCTCGTAAATTACCAAGGCAAGCCGCGCGACGTGATGACCCTCGCCCACGAGCTCGGCCACGGCGTCCATCAAGTGCTCGCCGCGCCGAACGGCGCCTTGATGGCGCCAACTCCGCTGACGCTCGCCGAGACCGCATCGGTGTTCGGCGAGATGCTGACCTTCAAGGCCCTGCTTGCCAAAACCAGCTCGGTTGCGGAGCGCCGCATGCTGCTCGCCGGGAAAGTGGAGGATATGCTCAACACAGTCGTGCGGCAGATCGCGTTCTACACGTTCGAGCGCAAGCTGCACCTCGAACGCCGCGAAGGCGAGCTGACCACGGACCGGATCTGCGCGCTTTGGATGAGCGCGCAGAGCGAAAGCCTCGGCCCTTCCATTCGGCTCGGGCCGGGTTACGAGACCTTCTGGGCCTATATCCCGCATTTCATCCATTCGCCCTTCTACGTCTACGCTTATGCTTTCGGAGACTGCCTGGTGAACTCGCTCTATGGCGTCTACGAAGGAGCGCGCGAGGGCTTCGCCGAGCGCTATCTGGCGATGCTCTCGGCCGGCGGCAGCAAACATTATTCGGAGCTGCTGGCGCCGTTCGGCCTCGACGCGCGGGATCCTTCCTTCTGGCATATCGGGCTCAAAGTGATCGAGACGATGATCGGCGAATTGGAGCGGCTCGAGTGCTGAGCCCCAAGGCGATCGGTGGGCGCCGCGCACGCTGCCTACCCTAGGTTGAAAGCGGGACAAACTCCCTTTATCGATTGACGCGGAACCATCGGCGTGTGATTTGCTTCACCGGCTCGGCAACTGCCCGGCTCGCCCGCATAGTGCCTGCCAGAGTATCGCATGGATTTCACGGTTCTTCTTGCTTACTTCGGTGCGGCTTGGCTGGTCATCGCCATCGCCTTTCTGCTGATGACCTGCGTTGGCGCCCTTTTGCAACCCATCCTTCAAGCGCGCCGCGCCACCGAAACCGAACAGCCGCCGGTTTCCGCATTGCTGCCGATCAAATTGCGGCATTCCGGATTTCTTTCAGCGCAGGCCTCGATCTTCGATCAGGCCTATCCCGAATATGAGGTTCTGTTCAGCGCCGCCGAGGCAAATTCGCCGGCGCTGGAGAGCGCCGAACGGCTCAAAGCGGATCACCCGAAGATTGCGACGCGTATCTTGCAGTCGCACATCGATTTCGCGGTTAGCCCCAAGCTCAACACCTTGGCGACGCCGCTTTCGGCAGCCGCTTACGACACCGTTTTCGCGAAAGATTCGAATATCGTGCTGGAGCCCGACACGATCGCGCTCTTCGCCCGCAATCTCACGCCGGGTGTAGGACTCGTCGTCGGCGTGCCGGTTGCCGAACAGGCCCAAGGCATTGCCGGCCATGTCGAAGCCTTGCTCATCAACAGCCATGCGCGACTACTCCTTACCGCCTCGGCTTTGGGGTTCGGGTTCGGGGTCGGCAAGGTGATGCTGTTCCGGCGCAGCGATTTCGCTAAAGCCGGCGGCGTCGACGCGATGGCCTACACGCTCGCCGAGGACACGGCGATCTCGAAAGGCCTCGCGGCGATCGGATTGAAGACGGTGTTCTCGCATCGCAACGTGCGCCAACTCATCGGCCTGCGCACGTTCCGCGACGTGTTCGAACGGCAGGTACGCTGGAGCGT
>JASHUD010000035.1 GCA_030040215.1 Methylovirgula sp. | reverse complement strand
GCCTGAGCCTACATTTAGAATGCTTCAAAAAGTGGCCGGCGATTCTTTGAAGCTTCTCTAAACTACGCGGCCGTGCCGATCGGAACGATCGGACTTTTTGGAATGGCAGCGAGCAGCGCGAGCAAGTCGGGATCGAGCATGACGTTCATCCGCTCGACCGGTTTCAGCCAATCGACCGCTTCGTCGATCGAATGCGCCTCTTTAAGTTTGGCTTCGGCGAGCGCCCGTTCGGCGGAAATCTCGCCGCGCTTGCGGTTGCGTCTGGCTGGCAACATCGCAAGATGCATGGCGCGGAACTCCGGGTCCTCATAGAGGCTGTGCAGACCGTCCGCATCTGCGACTTCGCGCGAGAGCATTTTACCGAGTTGGTTGGCGCGGCGTACGACGCGCGGCTTCGATCGCTCTTCCGGCGTGCCCAAGAGACCGGAGCGGCGCAGGAATATCCCGAACGACAGTTGTCCCGTCGCCCAGGAAAGGAAGATAGCGAGCACGAGGCCGAGGATCGTCGGCGACATCCAGGCGACAAGCGACGGCGAGATCAGAAGTCCGGCGCCCAGGGTCAAGAGCCCCATGGCGACGTGCGAGCGGTGTCGGCGCACGATCGCTTTGAAGGGAACCGAACCGTCGTCGCGCCGCTGCGGGTTCCAGCCGGTGTCGAATCCGAATAGGAAATGCGCAACGTGGCCGGTCTGGATGAGCATCATGATGGGCGCCAGCAGCGCCGACATGAGGGTCTCGAACAGCGTCGAGATGATCAGCCGGATCGTGCCGCCATAGCCGCGCCGGCTGGCCTTGTGGAGCAAAGCGAGAATGAGGCCGAAGAGTTTCGGCGCGAGCAGAATCGCCATGGTCAGCGCAAAAAGGTTCAGCGATTTCTCGGCGTCGAAGCGCGGCCACGCCGGAAAGAGCGCGAAGCCGCTCGGGAAATATTCGGGCCGGATGTAACTCGCTTGGAAGACGAGCACGATGCCGACAAAGAGCTGCAGCATCCACAGGGGCGAAGCGACATAGCCCATGATGCCGGCGATCATGTGCTGGCGCGAAGCCCAATGCAGGCCTTTTGCCGGCAACACGCGCGCATGCTGAAGATTGCCTTGGCACCAGCGCCGATCGCGCGAGGAGAGCTCGATCAACGATGGCGGACTTTCTTCGTAGCTGCCGCCGATCCCGAGCCGCATGGAGACGGAATAGCCGGCACGCCGCATGAGCGCGGCTTCGACGAAATCGTGGCTGAGGATATGGCCGCCGAGCGGCGGCTTGCCGCGCAGCATCGGCAGGCCGCAGTGCGCCGCGAACGCCTTGGTCCGGATGATGGCGTTATGGCCCCAATAGTTGCCGTCTCGACCCATCCAAGCGGCAAGCCCGGCGGCGATCACCGGCCCGTAGATTCGCGCCGCGAATTGCTGCACCCGGGCAAAGAGCGTGTTGCGGTTGATGATCAACGGCAGCGTCTGGATGATCCCGGCGCCTGGATCGGCCTCCATCGCCGCGGCAAGCCCGACGATGGACGTTCCGCCCATGACGCTGTCGGCATCGAGCACCACGAAATGCGCATAATGTCCGCCCCAGCGGCTGACGAAATCGCCGATGTTGCCGGACTTGCGCGCCACGTTCTTGGCGCGATGCCGGTAGAAGATCCGCGCCCGCGGCCCGAGCCGGCGGCGGATCGCCACAAACGCATGTTCCTCGGCGACGAATATCTCCGGATTGGTCGTATCGGAGAGCAGGAACCAGTCGAAGGAGGCGCCGTGTCCGGTCGCCTCGACCTCTTCGAACATCGATTGCAGGGCGCCGAACACGCGTTCCGGCGCCTCGTTGTAGATCGGCATGATGATTGCGGTGCGCTCGGCGAGTGCGGTGGGAACGGGCGGCGGCTTTGGCGGCGCGAACAGCAGCCAGAGGAAACCGACGCAGGCGCTCGCAAAGGCAAGCGCGATCCAGGAGAAATTGGCGACGAAGAGGCCGACAAGGATCCACTCAAGCGTCGTGACGCCGCCGATGGCGACCACCTCGTACATCTCGTAGGCGCCATAGACAGTGAGCGCCAAACCGCCGCCGAAGACCAGAAAGCGCGCCAGCAAACACCAGAATCCGGGCTGCGCCGAGCCTCTGTTCGGGTTCTTGTCGGCGTCGAACCGGAATAAGTCCTGCGCCGGCATTGGCAGCGGCGATTCCGGCGGCATCGGCGCGCCGAGCTCCTGCATTACGCCGGCGCGCGGTTCGCCCGCGCCTTTGGCCGCACCCTCCGGGGGCCAGGAATTGATCAACGGGTCCATCTGTAGAGCCACGTTTCGCTGAGCGGCTTGCCGTCGGAAGATTCGAGCCGGAGGCGCATTTCCGAGGACGTTTCGCTGCCGGGATCGAATTCGAACAAGACGCGATAGACTTTGGTGCTGGGAATCGGAAACTCCTGGATCGAGACGATTGTGCCGGGCGTTGCGCTCAACATTGGCTTGATCACCTGAACCTGATGTGAATCGCCAAGAGGGTCGCCGGTGAACTCGACCAGAAAACGACGCCGGTGTCCGCTCGATCCGCGGCCCGAGCGCGTATCGGTAACGATTGCAAGCGCCGGTTGTTCGGGCGGGTACCAACACCAGAACTGCCGATAGGCAAAGGAAGTTTCATTGCCGGCGATGAGCGGGTCGTGCGGCCGCCAATATGCGATAATGTTGTCATTTGCTTCGGAGTCGCTTGGAATTTCAATCAGTTGTACACCGCCGGCCGCCCAGTCCCCAATCGGCTCGATCCATAACGAGGGGCGCAGCTCCCAGTGCTGGTCGTCGTCCTCATAGTGGTCGAATTCGCGGTCGCGCTGCAGAAATCCAAAGCCGCGCGGGTGTTGGTCGACAAAGGTCGAAATCTGCAGGGTCTCCCGGTTCGATGTCGGCCGCCAGATCCATTCGCCCGACCCGGTCGACATTTGTACGCCGCCGATCTCGGCAAGCGTAAGGCGCACGTCGTCGACACGGCGATGATCGATCGCGTCGGAAACGACCGTCGCGCTCATCGTCGCCAGCCCGAAATTGTCGACATTGGCGCGAGGAACGAGAGTGCATTCCGTGTCAATGATCGTCGCTTCGCCCGGGCGTAAGGTGAAACGGTAGGCGCCGCTCACGCTTTCCGAATCGACGAGCGCATGCATGACGAGCGTGTCGTCGGCGAGCGTCGGCTGTTCGATCCAGAAGGTGCGGATCATCGGGAATTCTTCGCCGCGCGGATCGGCGGTCTTGATTGATAGAGCCCGAGCCATGGTGCCTGGATTCTGGCCTTGCGCGACGGCGCGAAAGAAGCTTGCGCCTTGGAATGCCGCGATCTCTGCAAATCCTTTGCCATCTTGCGGCGTCAGGATGCGAAAACCGGAAAATCCAATGTCGCCGATGTCGCCATGCACGGCGAGCTTGCCGAAATCGTAGAGGGCGGGAGAATAGATCAGCCGGCGCGCTTGGCCCTGTACGACGATGTTGATCTCGACCCGGGCGGAAAAGAGAAAGCCGCGGTGCAGAGGCTCGAGCGCGAAACCCAATTGCTCGTTCTGCCAAAGCGCGCTGGCCGGTTTGCCGCGGATCGCCACGTATTGGTCGTAGGTGAGATTGCGAAACGAAGCAGGCAAATCGGTCGGCGCCGGTTTAAACGGGTCTTTGGCGAGCGCCCGCGCCGCCTCCAGCACAAAGCCCGGTTGGAAAGGGGTAGGATCGCCGAGCGCAAAGCCGGGGGGCGGCGACGCGGGCGGCGCTTGCGGGGATTGCGCCAAGGCGACGCCGGCGAGAGGCGGCTGAAGGAGCCCGCCAATCCCGGCAACCATGCCGCTGAGACCGATTTTCAATACGTCCCGACGCTCGAACATCAATCGACCGACCCCATGGGGAGCCGTTACTTGGAATTGGCGCTAACTCTCGTGTATATCGCATTTATCGCGACTGCGAGATGGCTTTTTGGGGAGAATTTGGTGAGCGCCTTCCAATTCCTCGAAGATTGGGCATTGTCGCAATGCGGTCAAATGCGCCGCTGCCGGCCCTCGTCGAACCCGGCCGGCACGTGGACGCGCCGAGCCTGTCGCTGGGCGCCGGTTTGGACCTTAGGGCGATGACGTCATCCGCAAAACGGCGCTGCCTTGCCGTCGTTCTCGCCGCCGGCGAGGGCAAACGCATGCGCTCGGAGCGGCCGAAAGTGCTGCATGAGCTGGCGGGCCGCACGATGCTCGCGCACGTGCTTGCCGCGGTCGGAACGGCTGGGGCCGATAGACTCGCCATCGTGGTTGGACCGAACCAGGACGAGGTCGTTGCGGAAGCGAGGCGGGTCGCCCCAACGGCGGAGATTTTCGTTCAAACGGCGCCACTTGGGACGGCGAACGCGGTGCTCGCCGCCAAGCCTGTGCTTACCGAATTCGACGATATTCTCGTCGCTTTCGCCGACACCCCGCTCGTCATGCCGGAGACATTCGCAAAACTGCGCCAGGCGCTCGAATCGCACGCGATCGCGGTGCTCGGGTTCGAGGCGGCGGATCCGGCCGGATACGGGCGATTGATCTTCGAGAACGGCGTGCTCGCCGCAATTCGCGAGGATAAGGATCTGGGCGAAAACGAACGTCGCATCTCGCTTTGCAACGCCGGGCTCATGGCGATCGCTGGGGCGCACGGCGTGGCGCTGCTTGAGGCGATCGGCAAGACCAATGCACAAGGCGAGTATTATCTAAGCGATGTGGTTGGCGTGGCGCGCCGCCGCGGGATCGGTGTCGCCGTCGTTTCCGCGCCCGAGGAGGAAGTCCTTGGCATCAACGACCGTCGTCAGCTTGCGGCGGCCGAATCCGTTCTTCAGGCGCGGCTCAAAAGCCGCGCCATGGAGTCGGGCGTCACCTTCCTCGATCCCGAGCGCGTACATCTTTCCTACGATACGGCGTTCGGCCGGGATGTCAGGATCGAGCCGGACGTGTTTTTCGGGCCGCGCGTCAAGGTTGGCGACGGCGCCGTCATCCGGGCGTTTTCGCATCTCGAAGGCGCCGAGGTCGGGCCGGGCGCGATCGTCGGGCCGTTTGCGCGACTGCGGCCGGGAGCGGTGCTCGGCGAGGCTGTGCATATCGGCAATTTCGTCGAGGTGAAGGCCGCGACCCTCGGAACAGGCGTGAAAGCCAACCATCTCGCCTATATCGGCGACGCGACGATCGGTGCTGGGACGAACGTCGGGGCAGGGGCGATCACCTGCAATTACGACGGATTTACCAAGTTTCGCACCGAAGTCGGCGAAGGCGTCTTCGTCGGCGTCAATGCGGCGCTGGTCGCCCCGGTAAAGATCGGCGCCGGCGCCTATATCGCGAGCGGCTCGGTCGTGACCGAGGATGTCGCCGCGGACGCGCTGGTTGTGGCCCGCGCCCGGCAAGTCGAGAAACCATTCTGGGCGAAAGCGTTCCGAGCAAAGCACCGGAAGGTGTAGGCTTGGGGCTCGAACCCGTTTGAAAGTCTGAAATGTGCGGAATCGTTGGCATTCTCGGCGCGGGGCCCGTGGCCGGAACGCTTCTTGAAACGTTAAAGCGTCTCGAATACCGCGGCTACGATTCGGCCGGGGTGGCGACGCTCGAGAATGGGCAAATCACCCGCCGGCGAGCCGCCGGCAAGCTGAAAAACCTCGAAGCTTGCGTCACGGCGGATCCGCTTTTTGGCCATTTGGGGATTGGTCATACCCGCTGGGCGACGCACGGGCGCCCGACCGCCGACAATGCGCATCCCCATCAAAACGGCAAAGTGGCCGTCGTTCACAACGGCATCATCGAGAATTTCAAAACGCTGCGCGACGAACTCCGTGCCAAAGGCCATAGGTTCGCTTCCGATACCGATACCGAGGTGGTCGCTCATCTGGTCGATGCGGCGATGAACGAGGGGCTTTCGCCGGTCGAAGCCGTCGCTGCGACCCTGCCGCGCCTCAAGGGCGCTTTCGCGCTCGCCTTTCTTTTCGAGGGCAAGGACGACCTTTTGATCGGGGCGCGGGAAGGCGCGCCGCTGGTCGTCGGCTTCGGCGCCGGCGATAGAAAAGACGAATTCTATCTGGGTTCCGACGCGCTGGCGCTCGCGCCTTTGACCGACGAGCTCGCCTATCTCGAAGAGGGCGACTACGTCGTCCTGACGCGGCATGGCGCGAAATTTTATGACACCGAGAACCGGCCCGTCGCCCGCAAGCGGGTGAAGACCCCGGCCTCCGCCTTCCTGATCGACCGCGGCAATTACCGGCACTTCATGGATAAGGAAATCCACGAACAGCCGGAAGTGATCAGCCGCGTCCTTGCCCATTATCTCGATCTTGCCGCCGGCACGGTCGCGTTGCCGTTCGAACTGCCGGTCGATCCGGGGCGGCTGCCGCGCCTCACCATTGCCGCCTGCGGCACTGCCTATATGGCCGGACTCATCGCCAGCTATTGGTTCGAACGCATCGCCAAACTACCGGTCGAGATCGAAGTCGCCTCCGAGTTCCGCTATCGCGAGGCGCCGATGGAGAAGGGCGGCCTGATGCTGCTCATCTCGCAGTCGGGCGAGACGGCCGACACGCTCGCCTCGCTGCGCTACGCCAAGAAACACGGGCAGAAGATCTTGAGCGTCGTCAACGTCGCGACCTCGACCATGGCGCGGGAAAGCGACGTCGCGGCACTGACACTGGCAGGGCCGGAGATCGGGGTTGCCTCGACCAAGGCGTTTACCTGCCAGCTCGCGCTGCTTGCCTGCCTGGCGCTTGCCTTCGCGCGGGCGCGCGGCACCATCGATGCCAAAGAAGAGGCGCGTTTTGTCGCCGAACTCACGGCCATTCCCGGCCTGATGGCGGAAGTTCTGCGCCGCGAGCCGAGGATCGAGCTGCTGTCGCGCGATCTTGGCAAGGCGCGCGACGTTCTTTACCTCGGGCGCGGCACGTCGTATCCGCTCGCCCTCGAAGGCGCGCTGAAGCTGAAAGAAATTTCCTACATCCACGCGGAAGGCTATGCGGCGGGCGAGCTGAAACATGGGCCGATCGCGCTCGTCGATTCCGATCTGCCGGTGATCGTCCTCGCGCCGCGCGACCAGGTTTTCGCGAAGACTCTCTCGAACGTGCAGGAAGTCGCGGCGCGCAACGGCCGCATTATCCTAATTGCCGACAGCGCCGACGATCTCGGCGGCGAAGCCGAATTGATCGCCATGCCCGCGATGGCGCCGGAGTTTTCGGCGATCGTCTACGCGCTGCCGGTGCAGATGATCGCCTATCACACGGCGGTCTTTATGGGCAAAGACGCCGACCAGCCGCGCAATCTGGCGAAGAGCGTGACGGTGGAATAGGCGTCATTGCGAGGAGCGCAGCGACGAAGCAATCCAGAGTCCCGGACTATATAACTGGATTGCTTCGCTTCGCTCGCAATGACGGCGACCGCGCGCATCGCCCCTGGTACGGGGCTTAATAGGAACCGATAGTTTTCAAACGGACCTGTCGCCGGTCCCCTTTGCCTTTCCCTTATGCTCGCTTTAAACCCGCAACACGCCTCTCCAGACCCAGCCCCACCCATGCTTCTTTCCCGCTATTTCCTGCCGATCCTGCGCGAAACGCCGAAAGAGGCCGAAATCCTTTCGCATCGGCTGATGCTGCGCGCCGGGATGATCCGCCAGGAGGCGGCGGGCATCTACGCGTGGCTGCCGCTCGGCTTCAGAGTTCTTCAGAGGGTCACGCAGATCGTCCGCGAGGAGATGGACAGGGCCGGCGCGATCGAACTCCTGATGCCGACGCTGCAACTCGCCGATCTCTGGCGCGAGACGGGGCGCTACGACGCCTATGGGCCCGAGATGCTGCGGATCAAGGATCGCCACGAGCGCGAATTGCTCTATGGGCCGACCAACGAGGACATGATCACGGAGATTTTCCGCGCCTATGTCCATAGCTACAAGGAACTGCCGAAGATCCTCTACCACATCCAATGGAAGTTCCGCGACGAACAGAGGCCGCGGTTCGGCGTCATGCGCGGCCGCGAGTTTCTGATGAAGGACGCCTATTCCTTCGATATCGACGAGCCGGCGGCGCGCCGCTCCTACCAGCGCATGTTCGTCGCGTATTTGCGGATCTTCGACCGCATGGGATTGAAAGCCATTCCGATGCGCGCCGAGACGGGACCGATCGGCGGAGATCTTTCGCACGAATTCATCATCCTTGCGGAGACCGGCGAGTCGGGCGTCTATTGCGACGCCGATATTCTTGGCCTGCCGATCCCGGACGAGTCGATCGATTACGACGGCGCTCTCGAGCCGATCGTCAAGGGCTGGACGCGCCTTTATGCGGCGACCGACGACGTCCACGATCCGGCGCGGTTCGAACGCGAGACGCCGCCGGAAAGGCGCGTGCGTAAGCGTGGCATCGAGGTCGGCCAAGTCTTCTATTTCGGCGACAAATATTCCAAGCCGATGCGCGCGCTCGTCACCGGCCCCGACGGAGTCGAGCGGCCGGTCATCGGCGGCTCCTATGGAGTAGGCGTCTCGCGCCTCGTCGGCGCCTTGATCGAGGCCAACCATGATGAAGCCGGAATCATCTGGCCGGATTCGGTTGCGCCCTTCGTCGTCGGGATCGCCAATCTGAAGGTCGGAGACGCGGCAAGCGATACGGCCTCTTTGAAGCTCTATGGCGCACTCAAAAAGGCCGGGATCGACGTGCTTTATGACGATCTCGACGAGCGGCCGGGGGCGAAATTCGCGCGCCTCGATCTGATCGGCCTGCCGTATCAGGTCATCGTCGGGCCGCGCGGGCTCGCCGAAGACAAAGTCGAAGTAAAGACACGCCGCACGGGGGCGCGGGAAATGATGAGCATCGGCGAAGCGATCGCCCGGTTTGCCGCGTAACCCGGCGCGGCGCGAGAAAAGGATCGAAGATGCCTTTTGCGGCGTTCGAATGGATGATTGCGACGCGCTATCTGCGCGCCCGCCGCGCTTCGGGCTATGTCTCGGTCATCGCCGGATTTTCCTTTCTCGGCATCACGCTGGGCGTCGCCACGCTGATCGTCGTCATGTCGGTCATGAACGGCTTTCATAAGGATCTGCTCGACAAGATCGTCGGCATCAACGGACATATTTTTCTTCAGGCGGCGGATCGACCGCTCACCGATTACGACAAGGTGGCTGCGCGGGTTACGGCGGTTCCGGGCGTCAAAATGGCCATCCCCATGGTCGAGGGCTCGGCTTTCGCCTCCTCGAGCTTCGCGCAGGGCGGCGCAGGGGTTCTAGTGCGCGGCATCGAGCAAGCGGACATCAACCGGCTGCCGGGCATCGCCGGCACGATACGCAGCGGAACGTTGTCGGGCTTCGACAAAGCCGGCGGCGTGGCGATCGGCCAGAGGCTCGCCGATAATCTCAATCTGCGCGTCGGCGATACGATCAAGCTCATTACCGGCAACGGGGCGCAGACGCCGTTCGGAGTCGTGCCGCGCGTCAAATCCTATCGCGTTGACGCGATTTTTCAGATCGGCATGGCCGAGTTCGATGGCATCTTCGTCTATATGCCTCTGGCTTTGGCGCAGAGCTTCTTTAACGAGGATCGCCAAGCGAGCGTCATCGAGGTCTTCCTCGACGATCCGGAAAAGATCGACGCGGCCCGCGATAGCATTCAGGCGGCGGTCGATCGGCCGGTGATCATGACCGATTGGCGCGAACGCAATCGGACGTTCTTCGATGCGCTCAATGTCGAGCGCAATGTCATGTTCATCATCTTAACCTTGATCGTGGTCGTCGCCGCCTTGAACATCGTTTCGGGCCTCATCATGCTGGTGAAGGACAAGAGCCACGACATCGCCATCCTGCGGACCATGGGCGCGACGCGCGGTGCGATCATGCGAGTCTTCCTGATCACCGGAGCGTCGATCGGCGTGGCCGGAACGCTGGCCGGATTTCTTCTCGGCCTGATCGTCGCCGACAACGTCGAGCCGATCCGCCAATTCCTGAACCGGCTTTTGCATGCCAATCTCTTCCCCGCCGAACTCTATTTCCTGTCGCGGCTGCCGTCGGTGGTCGATCCGCGCGACGTCGCCTCGGTGGTCGGCATGACGCTGATTCTGTCGGTCCTCGCGACGCTCTATCCGTCCTGGCGGGCCGCCAAGCTCGATCCGGTCGAAGCTTTGCGTTACGAGTAACATGCAACCCGTTCTTCAGCTCGAAAATGTGGAGCGTCGCTTTCAGCAAGGCGAAAGCGCGCTTTGCGTCCTGCGCGGCGGGAATTTCGGACTTTTCGCCGGACAGTCCGTGGCGCTTGTCGCCCCCTCCGGGGCCGGCAAGTCGACGCTATTGCATATTGCCGGTCTGCTGGAGCGTCCGGACGGCGGAGAGGTCTACGTCGACGGCGTAGCGACAACCCGGCTGAACGACGACGCGCGTACGGCGCTGCGCCGCCACGCGATCGGCTTTGTTTATCAGTTCCATCATTTGCTGCCGGAGTTCACGGCCCTCGAGAACATCATGCTGCCGCAGATGATCGCTGGGTTGACCCGCCGGCAGGCGCGTACGCGCGCTTTGGAACTCCTCAACTACCTCGGGCTCGGCGCGCGCGCCAAGCACCGGCCGACCGAACTTTCCGGCGGCGAACAACAGAGAGTTGCGATTGCCCGGGCGGTGGCAAATGGGCCGGGGATTCTGCTTGCCGACGAGCCGACCGGCAATCTCGATCCAAAAACCGCCGAGCATGTTTTCGAGACGCTCGAGGCGTTGGCAAAAGCGACCGGCCTGGCGGCGCTGGTCGCCACCCACAATGAAGCGCTTGCCGAGCGCATGACGCGACGGATCACATTGAAAGACGGCTGGATGATCGAAGTAACGAACGGCTAGACGCCGAGGTTCGGATCTTGGCCGAGATCTTCGAGCCGTTTGGAGAGGGCGCGAACACGGGCTTTCAGTTCGGCGTTCTGGACTTCGAGTTCGCGCAGCCGCGCTTCGGTTCCGCTCGGCGGGGACTCGCCGGGCGCCGGAGCCGGCGCAGCTTGCAGCACATCGATGAAATCAACGCCAATCGCATCCTTGTCGCGCCACACGAGCCGGGCGTGGTGGCTGCGGCCCCTTTGCGGGATATAGATCTCGAATTCGGCCGGAACCGTCAGGGTGTCGCTCAGCGCGATGCGGGCGCCGGTCGGCGAGATATTTTTGATAATGCAGTCGATCGTCGACATGCGATTATTGAAGATGATCTGGGCGCGCAGGAAAGCCCGGATCCGCTCGCTCGATCGCAAGTTCTGTGCTTCTTCCATGTTCCCGGTCCAAATCGGCCGTGGATCTGCCAGCGCCATGTGCGACAAGGCCGATTTACCGGGAACGATAGCTTTGCGGAGTTAAGACTTGCTCAATTCAATAGAGGAGCCGCGGCGCAGTCCAGATGCAAAGCAAAAACTCTTATGTTAGGTTAGGTTATCTGGGGGGTCGGCCTTGAAACGGCGTCTTTTCCTGCTTTCCATGCTCGTTGCGGCGCTGGCGCTGGCCGGGTGCGATAACTGCGGCAGATTCGTGAAATTTAACACCCCAAGCATTCCGAAGTCCTGCCATGCTGGACCGCAGCCATGATAATCGTAGCTTCTTCAATAGGATAGCCTATAATCCTTATCTCTTCTCCAAGCGGTGGGAGCGGTGAGAAAAGTGCGCCTCTTACGATACGGACGGTAGGTGCACGCCGAAGGTCAATAGCAGCAAGAGCGTATTGAGGCAGAGCACGGTGACGGTCGCCACAACCGCCGCCGCCTGGGTCAGGTGGTGGTTGGCGAAAGCCCCCATGATGTCGCGCCGCCGCGTAAAGGCTGCCAAGGCGAGCATCGGAATCGGCAGCGTCAAGCTCAGAACGACCTGGCTGATGACGAGCGCGGCGGTTGCGTTGACGCCGAGACCGACCACGACGAAGGCCGGCAGCATGGTCACGACCCGCCGGACCCAGATGGGGATGCTGAAGCCGACAAACCCTTGCATGATGGTCTGCCCGGCCAGGGTACCGACGGCGGAGCTCGACACTCCGGACGCGAGCAGTGAAATCAGGAAGATCGCAGCGGCGGCCGGGCCAAGCAGCGGCGTCAGACTGTGATAGGCGGTCTCGATTTCGGAGACATCGCTGTGGCCGAGGTGAAACGCCGCCGAGGCCATCATCACCATCGCCATATTCACCAGTCCTGCCATGCAAAGGGCGACGATTACCTCGCGGTTGGAATAGACGATGAGCTTGCGCCGATCGGCGTCGTCGCGTGCCGGAACGCGCGCTTGGGTGAGACCTGAGTGGAGATAGATGGCGTGCGGCATCACGGTCGCGCCGATGATTCCCACCGCGATCATAACCGCCGTCGCATCCGGGAGCTGCGGAACGATCGAATGGACGGCCGCCGCGCCCCAGTCAACCGGCGCGACGAAGACCTCGATCAGATAACAAACGGCGATCACCGCCGCCAATGCGCCGATGATGATCTCGATCGGCCGGAAACCGCGCTGTTCGACCAGCAAAATTGCATAGGTGACGAGCGCCGTGATGCCCATTCCCCAGAACAACGGAAAATGCAAGAGAAGCGAAAGGCCGATCGCGCCGCCGAGAAATTCGGCGAGGTCCGTTGCCATCGCCGCGATCTCGCTGGCAATCCACATGGCCAAGACGAGCGGCCTCGGCAGTTGCTCGCGGCAGAGTTCGGCGAGGTTGCGGCCCGTGACGATGCCGAGCTTGGCGGAAAGCGCCTGAAACAGCATCGCGATCACGTTGGCGAGCAGGACGACCCAGAGCAGGGCGTAGCCGTATCTTGCGCCGGCCTGAATGTTCGTTGCGAAATTGCCCGGGTCCATATAGGCGATGGAGACGATCACCGCCGGGCCGGCCAAGGGAAGAACGACCCGCCAGCCCCGGCGCCGCCCGTCGAGCGCGTCGCGGATGGCGAGCTGGGTCCGGTTCATCCGTTCCTTCGGCTCGGTGACGTGGAGCATCCTGCAATCCCGAGTTCTGAATATAATCTTGATTTGTAGCCAGGACGACAATTAGAATACTAGGCATTAAATGGCTCCGCAATTGAAATTTTCAATGCGAGGGAGCATTTTTACCTGCGCACCCAGGGACCCGCCGATGAGCGCCAAGAAGGTTGCTTTGCTGCAGCCCGAACTTCCTACCGAGGCCGATCAGGCCGAACGGTTCGGTAAGGCGCGCACGGCGCAGTCAACCGCGGTCCTCGAAGATTACGCGGAGCTGATTGACGATCTTCTGACAACGCAAGGGGAGGCGCGCCCGATCGACATCGCCCGCCGGCTCGGCGTATCGCACGCCACCGCGATCAAGAGCATCGCCCGTTTAAAACGCGAAGGGCTTGCGACATCCAAGCTCTATCGCGGCGTGTTCCTGACGCCCGCAGGCCTCGACCTCGCGGAACGTGTTCGCGCCCGCCACCGGCTTGTCGTCGATCTGCTCATCGCCATCGGCGTGCCGGAGCATAGCGCGGAGCTTGATGCCGAGGGTATCGAACACCATGTTTCGGATACCGCGCTTTCCGCCTTCGCGCGTTTTCTTGGGCGCAGCTGGCCGAGCCGCAAGGCGAACTGATCGGCGACAAGCGCGGCGCATCGCTGGACGCATTCTCCGGCGCCGCAGCTTTGCATAAAGCTTAACGAAGACCGCCGGTTTGTGGCATTCGCGCCACAGATCGGAATCATCTTCTACGGGACTCCGTTAGCCAAGAAGAAAGCCGCTTTTCAGCCATAAACCAGCGGCTAAGCTCGTTGCGCTCGAATGGGGGTCAAGATCGTCGCGCGGCATGGTGCCAAGCGAAACAGTAAGCATAGTTTCGAAGTAGCAGCGGAGTTTCGAAGTAGCAGGAGTCATTCGCCCGCGTCCCCGCGTGGCATTGGGTAACCCTGAAAAGGGCCCGTCGCTTACTTTCGAACAGCGGGGTTGATCAAGTGGACGCGCGCGTATTCGACAAGCAAAAGCTTCCCAGCCGTCATGTCACGGAGGGCGCGGAACGCGCGCCGCATCGCTCTTACCTCTATGCGATGGGGCTGACGCGCCAGGAAATCCATCAGCCGCTCGTCGGCGTCGTTTCCTGTTGGAATGAGGCGGCGCCCTGCAACATCTCCCTGTTGCGGCAGGCGCAAGCGGTGAAGAAGGGCGTCGCTTCCGCGGGCGGTACGCCGCGCGAATTCTGCACGATCGCCGTCACCGACGGCATCGCGATGGGCCATCAAGGGATGAAATCTTCGCTCGTCTCGCGCGAAGTAATCGCCGATTCCGTCGAACTCACCATGCGCGGCCATTGCTACGACGCGCTCGTCGGCATTGCCGGCTGCGACAAGTCGCTGCCCGGCATGATGATGGCGATGCTGCGCCTCAACGTGCCGTCGATCTTCATCTATGGCGGCTCGATCTTGCCGGGCAGCTTCCGCGGGCGTCCGGTCACGGTGCAAGATCTGTTTGAGGCGGTCGGGCGTTATTCGGTCGGCACGATGTCGGCCGAAGATCTCGACGAGCTTGAAACGGTCGCCTGTCCCTCGGCGGGTTCCTGCGGCGCGCAGTTCACCGCCAACACGATGGCGACGGTCTCCGAAGCGATCGGCCTGGCTCTGCCGTATTCGGCCGGCGCGCCGGCGCCCTACGAGATCCGCGACCGGTTCTGCGAAACGGCCGGTGAAATGGTAATGGAGCTGCTGGCGCGCAAAATTCGCCCGCGCGATATCGTGACGCGCAAGGCGCTGGAAAACGCTGCCACCGTCGTTGCCGCCACGGGCGGATCGACGAATGGCGCGCTGCATATTCCGGCGATCGCCCACGAATGCGGCATCGATTTCGATCTTTTCGCCGTCGCTAAGGTTTTCGAGCGCACCCCCTATATCGCCGATCTGAAGCCGAGCGGCCGTTATGTCGCCAAAGACATGTTCGAAGCAGGCGGCATCCCGCTGCTGATGAAAACCCTGCTTGAACACGGTTTCTTGCACGGCGATTGCCTCACCGTGACCGGCCGCACGATGGCCGAGAATCTGGCAAGCGTAAAATGGAATCCGGACCAGGACGTCGTCCGGCCGGCCAATAAGCCGATCAATTCAAGCGGCGGGATCGTCGGGCTCAAAGGCAACCTCGCTCCCGACGGCGCTCTCGTGAAGGTCGCCGGCATCGATCAAGACAAGCTCACTTTCGAGGGGCCGGCGCTGTGCTTCGACAGCGAAGAGGCCTGTTTCGAGGTCGTTTCGAAGCGCCGCTATCCGTCCGGATGCGTGATCGTCATCCGCTATGAGGGACCGCGCGGCGGCCCGGGCATGCGCGAAATGCTCTCGACGACGGCGGCGATCTACGGCCAGGGCATGGGCAACAAGATCGCGTTGATCACCGACGGGCGTTTTTCCGGCGCGACGCGCGGCTTTTGCGTCGGGCACGTCGGGCCGGAAGCGGCGATCGGCGGTCCGATCGCGCTGGTCCGCGACGGCGACATCATCGCCATCGATGCCTTGAAACGCAGCATCGAGCTTCGCGTCTCCGACGCAGAACTCGCGGAACGCAAAAAGAATTGGAAGCCGCGACCGACCGAGTTCGGCTCCGGCGCGCTCTACAAATACGCGCAGATCGTGGGGCCGGCGCGGCATGGCGCGGTCACCCACCCCGGCGCGGCCGGCGAGACGCAGTGCTATGCAGATATCTAAGCGCAGTGCTCTTTTTGCGATGGTTGGCGTCGCCGCGTTTGTCGGCGCGGCGGCCGTTCTTGCACCCGCCGGCCTGGCGTTCGATGGCACGACGCAAACGGCGGCGGCGACCGACAAGACCACGCCGCTGCAGATTTTTAAGAATCCGCAAGCGGCGCTGCGCGCCGGCCTCGAGGATTTCAAGACCGGCGATTCGCGCTCCGGACTCGAAGCGTTGAAATATGCCGCTGCCGGCGGCGAGTCGCTGGCACGTTGGAAGCTCGCCAAAATGTATGCCGACGGCGACGGCGTGCCGCACGACGACATGCAGGCCTACGAATATTTCGCGCAAATTGTCGAGAACTACGACGAAGACAATCCCGACCCGCGCGAATTGCCGGTGGTCTCCAGCGCCTTCGTCGCGGTGGGCGCTTATAGCCTCAACGGCATTCCCGCGAAGGTGGCTCCGGATCCGCAACGCGCGCTTGCCATGTTCCAATACGCGGCGACGAATTTCGGCGACCCGAACGCGCAGTACGATCTCGCCCGCATGTATCTGGACGGTATCGGTGTCAACAAAGACGCTGCGCAGGCGGCGCGTTGGCTGCATCTTGCCGCCGACAAGAACCACGCCGAGGCGCAGGCTCTGCTCGGCCAGCTGCTGTTTGCCGGCCGCGATGGCGTGCCTTGTCAGCGTGGCCTCGGCCTGATGTGGCTGACACTGGCGCGCGACGCGGCCGTCGCCGAAAAGAAAGACCAGTGGGTCGTCGATCTTTACAGCAGGGCCGCCGCCGCGGCGAACGACAACGATAGGCAGATGGCGGCGCTTTATATCGCCGACTACAAGAGGCGGCACGACTAGGCTTTGCGGCCGAATGTGCGCGTATGGCCGAACATGGCCATGACCGGCTTCGAAAAAATCGTCCGTATAGAGGTTGGCGGCCGCGTGCAAGGCGTCGGTTTCCGCGCTTTCGTGCAGCGCCACGCCGAGGCGCGCGGCATCGTGGGCTGGGTGCGCAACCGCGCCGGCGGCGACGTCGAGGCGGTTTTTGCAGGCTCCGAATCCGCTGTCGCCGCGCTCTGCGAGGTCTGCCGCCGCGGCCCCGCGCAGGCGCGGGTCGAGCGCCTCGACGTTTTCGAGGCGGGTTGCGCCACGCTCGAAGAGGTCGGGGCTATCGGCCGGTTTCTGCAGCTCGCGACGGAGTAACGGGAGTCGTGGCGCTCTCGCGGCGGGGATCGAACGTCGAGTGCACGCATCGATCTCCCGCCTGAGCTCAAATCTCCTGCGCGGCAAGCGCTTCGGTTTCCCCAAAGACAGTCTCGAACTCGCGGCGCAGAACGCGATCGACTTCCCCGATCGTCGCGCCGCAGCCGAGATCGCGCAGGCTTGTCGTGCCGAGATGCGGCGCCGTCACTCCGCAGGGAGCAATCTCGGCAAAATGCGCAAGGTCCGGATCGACGTTGAGCGCCACGCCATGCAACGAAACCCAACGGCGCACGCGGATGCCGATTGCGGCAATCTTGTCTTCGGCGATCTCGCCCTCAGGTCCATTCGGCTTATCGGGCCGCGCAACCCAGATTCCGACCCGTTCCTCGCGCCGCTCGCCGCGCACATCGAAATGCGCGAGCGTCGCGATGAGCCACGTCTCGAGCGCCGCCACGAAGCCACGCAGATCCGGCACGCGGCGGGAAAGATCGAGCATCGCATAGCAGACTCGCTGGCCGGGGCCATGATAGGTGACTTGCCCGCCGCGCCCGGTGCGGTAGAGCGGAAACGGCAAATCGCCCACGATGTCGCCGGCCGAAGTGCCGGCCGTGTACAACGGCGGATGTTCGACGAGAAAGACCGCTTCGCGCGCCTTGCCGGCGACGATCGCCTCGACGCGCGCTTGCATCGCTGCGACCGCCGCCTCGTAGGGCATGCGGCCGGCGATGACGCGCCATTCGATCGGCGGCGTCCCAAGTGTCGGGCGCATCGGGCGCGGTTCGACGGCGAGCCTTGTCACCGGGGGGCCTTTTTGTTAGACCGCACGGCCTTCGCGGCCATGGCGGAATTGGTAGACGCGCTAGCTTGAGGTGCTAGTTGGGCAACCAGTGGAGGTTCGAGTCCTCTTGGCCGCACCATCGCACATCCTATTCCGGCAAATGCGCAGCGGCGGGATTGGTCCGCTTCGCGGCGCGCGTTCTTAGGACCTTGGCGAGGATCGCTTCCGTCTCCGAGGTCCAGCCGGACGGCGCCTTGCGAAACACGGGCTTGGCATCGCCTGGCACAATGTGGACGATCTTGAATCCGCCGGTTTTGAGGTCGCGCAGCAAAGCCGGCAGCATCGCCGCGGTCGATTGCTTCGTATCGTGCAGCAGGAGGATGCCGCGGCCGGCTTTTCGGAGCCGTTCCAGCACCAGCTCGCGCTCTTCATCCGGCGTCATCGTCAGCCAGTCGGATGCCCAGAGATCCGCGCCGAAGATGCCGATGTCGCGGCTCTTGAGCCAGGCGCGAAGGGCAGGCGTGTCGGCAAATCCGGGAAACCGGAAGAATGAGGTCGGCTGGCGCGCCGCCTTCTCGTCCGCCGCGAACCCCTTATCGATGTCGGCGCGCGCCGCCGCCTCCGTCAAAAGCCGTAAAATCGGATGCGAATAGGTGTGATTGCCGATCGTATGGCCTTCGGCGACCTCGCGGCGCACCAGCGCGGGATTGGCCGCGGCGTTGCGGCCGATCAAAAAGAAGGTCGCCTTGACGCATTCTTTGCCGAGCGCAGCGAGCACGGCGGGAGTCGTTTTCGGCGAGGGGCCGTCATCGAAAGTCAATACCACTTCGTGGTCGGCGAGATCGAGACTCTGCGGATAGGACTTGAAGCCCACTTCGAAACCGCCTTTCGTCGAGAGCACGAGGGTGCGGGCGACGCCGAGTTTGTCGGCGGAACAGGTCGCCGCCGCCGCATACTTGGCTGAGAGACCCGCAGCAAGACAAAGGAAAACGAAAACCACTCTCAGCGGTCGCATTGGTCCTGGGCAATCAAGACGGCCGAGCGTCATTGCGAGCCAAGCGAAGCAATCCGGTCATTCCAGCACCCTGAATTGCCTCGTCGCTTTGCTCCTCGCAATGACGGCGGCGAAACCAAAAGCTCCCAATCACGCCGGGTTCTCCAAGCTGAAGGTCTCGGAAGTCTCGTCGTAGGCGAAGAGCTCGCCGTAGCGGCCCCAATCGATGACGCTCTTCAACGTCTGCTCGGCGTAATCCTCCGACATATTGTCTTCGAGTTCCTCCAAGAAACGGGCGGCGCGTGCCACATGCGAAGGCCGCTCGTCGAGAACCATCCGAATGCGGGCCGCGAGCGGTACGTAGGCGCGCAAGTGATCGCCAAAGAGCTTCTTGCGGACATCGACATCGGCTTCCACGAAACGCAACCCGGCGGCCGTGAGCTTGATGTCGCCCTCCTCGATTTCCGCGAAACGCAGGAGCTGCAGCGTTTCGGCGACCGGGAAGAGATCGTCGATTTCCATCTGATAGTGTTCGGCGAGCGCCGGCATGTCGGCGCGCCCCTTATAAGGCGGCGCCGCGATGGTCTCGATGAGTCCGGCGAGCAGGTTGGTCGAGACTTTGGGAAGCCCCATGCCGAGTCCAAGGCCCGGGAACGTTCCGTCGTGGCTTGGCTGCGCCGGCTCCGTCCGGCGCGTCATCAAGGCGTAGATTCGATCAACGGTCTGGCGGAATTCGGAAGCCAGCCGATTGCGCGGATGCGGAAGGTTGACTTGAATTTCCGCCGAAATGCGCCCCGGATTGGAGGCGAGAACGAGGATGCGGTTGCACATGAGCACCGCCTCTTCGATGTTATGGGTGACCATCAGGATGGACTTGATCGGCATCCGGCCCTCGATCCAGAGATCGAGCAGGTCGGTACGAAGCGTTTCCGCAGTAAGCACGTCGAGCGCCGAGAACGGCTCGTCCATCAAAAGAATCTCGGGATTGACGACAAGCGCCCGAGCAAAACCGACGCGCTGGCGCATGCCTCCCGAGAGTTCCTTGGGAAACGCCGATTCGAAACCGTCGAGGCCGATGAGGTCGATCGCCCGCACGGCGCGCGCTCGCGCTTCGCGCTCGGGCACCTTTTTTGCGCGCAGCCCAAGTTCGACGTTGGCCAGCACCGAAAGCCAGGGAAACAGCGCCGCACTTTGAAAGACCATGGCAATTTCTTCGAACGGGCCGCGCACGACTTCGCCGCGAAACGTAACCTCGCCGTCGGTGGGCTTAGCGAGCCCCGAGATGATGCGCAGCAGCGAAGATTTGCCGGAGCCGGAGCGGCCGAGCAGGCCGACGATCTCTCCGTCCTTCAAGCTGAGCGAGACGTGGTCGAGAACCAGCGCGCCAACGTCGCCGGAGCCCGTGACATAGCTCTGGCAAACGTCCCTGACTTCGAGCAAAGGTTTGAGGGTTGTGTCGAGCATAAAACCTCAATCCAGCCGCAGGCGCCGCTCGCCCAAGCGCGACAAGGGTCGCCAGAGCAGCCTGTTGAACAAAATAACAAAGACCGACATGACCGCGACGCCCAGGACGATCTTGGGATAATCGCCGGCCGCCGTCGCCGTTGCGATATAGGCGCCGATTCCGTGCGCTTTCACCGTGTCGTTTCCCCATTTCACGTATTCGGCGACGATTGCCGCATTCCACGATCCGCCCGAGGCCGTCAAGGCGCCGGTTACGTAATAGGGAAAGATCCCCGGCAGGATCACCTCCAGCCACCAGTCGAGGCCGCGGATACGAAAGCTCGCCGCGACTTCGCGCAGGTCGTTCGGAAAAGCGCTGGCCCCGCCGACCACGTTGAACAGGATATACCATTGGGTTCCGAAGATGATAAGGAAACTCAACCAGATATCGGGGTTGAGCGAAAACCGCAGGATCATCACCACGGCGATCGGGAAGAGGACGTTGGCAGGAAAGGCGGCGAGAAATTGCGCCAGCGGTTGGATGGTCTCGGCCAGCCGCGCATTGAGCCCGATCAGCACGCCGATCGGCACCCAGACAAGGGAAGCCAGCACGATCAGGGCGATCACGCGCAGCATGGTCAGAAAAGTGAGCCAGACCGTCAGCGCGAACTCAGAAAAGGTCAGGTTGGCGCTCACGTAACGGTATACGAGTCCGATGGCTAAAGCGGCGGCGACGAGCCCCGTTCCGATCCAAAGAAAATCGAAGATCCGCTCTTTCCAGCGGTTCGCCTCCGTCGAGAATTCGGCGTGAAACGGCAGTTCGAGACGCCATAGCGCCATGCTCTGGAAAAGCCGCGTCGGCACGGCGACGATCGCGCGCAGCAAATAGGTGCGGCGAAAGAGCTGGATGACCCAGGATCTTTGCTCGAGTTCGCCGGCCGACAATTCGACGCGAAACCGGCTGCTGAACGTGACAAGCGGCCGGAACAGCAATTGATCGTAGGCAATGATGACGATCAGCATGGTAAGAATCGCCGCGAAGACGGCGTCGATACGCTTGTGATCAATTGCGAGTGCGAGGTAGGAGCCGATGCCCGGAAGATTGACCGTCGTGTTGCCGACCGAGATCGCCTCCGACGCGACCACGAAGAACCAGCCGCCGGACATGGACATCATCGTGTTCCAGATGAGTCCGGGCATGGCGTAGGGCGTCTCGAGCTGCCAGAACCGCTGCCAGGGCGACAGCAGGAGGCTATTTGCCACCTCGTTCAGCTCATGCGGTACGTTGCGCAACGACTGATAGAAGGAAAAGGCCATGTTCCAGGCCTGGCTGGTGAAGATCGCGAAGATCGCCGCGCATTCGGCGCCGAACGTCGAGCCGGGGAAGAGCCCGAGGAAGAATGTCACGGTAAACGACAGGAATCCGAGAATCGGAACGGATTGCAGGACGTCAAGAATCGGAATGAGGAAACGCTCGGCGCGGCGGCTTTTGGCGGCCCAGGTCGCGTAGGTGAAGGTGAAGACCAACGAGCAGAGGATCGCCGCAAACATCCTGAGCGTGGTGCGCAACGCATAATAGGGCAGATTTGCGTAATCGAGCGTGACGCTCGACTGCGGCGCTTGCAGCGGCACGACCATCCCGCGCGAACCGTGAACGAGTGCGACGAAGCCGGCAAAGATCAATGCCAGCGCAATCAGGTCGAACTGGTTCGGCAGCGTCTTGCGGCCGATCGAGGCGAGGGCGACGATTCTCGAGGACATGCGGCACTTAGTTGGAAATCTGTTGTTCCTCTTGTCATTAAGTGGCGTGACATTCAAGTGACACACGCCACGGGCGGATCTCGAAAGCCATGCAAGAGCCGGCACGATGGTGCCGCGGAAGGTGCAACGGCGGCGCGAAGTAAGCCGCGCGCTCCACTTCGCGCCGATGCGGCGGGGGTGGACCGCGGATGACGATATCCTTATGGTGTCCGCCGCGCCGGGTCTGCGGGCGCGAGGCGTAACGAGGCGAACGTGCAGCGCAGGCATAGGTGGCGAAATGTCGAGCCCGGATGATTTGTACAATGGGCCGGCAGGAAATTTGGTTTCGTCCGTCCCAGGAAGATCGACGTACCGGCCCGACGAAACGCCGACCTATGCGGCGCTCGATCTCGGCACCAACAACTGCCGGCTTTTGATCGCCCGGCCCGCGCATCAAGACGCCGACGGACACGGCTTTCGGATCATCGATTCTTTTTCGCGGATCGTGCGTCTCGGGGAAGGTGTCTCGCAGACCGGGCGGCTCGGCGAGGCGGCCATTGCGCGTACGCTCGAGGCCCTGGAGATCTGCCGCGACAAGATGAAGGCGCGCGGCGTGACGCGGGCGCGGTCGATCGCCACCGAAGCCTGCCGGTTGGCGAACAACGGCGCCGAATTCGTCGCCGGCGTGAAAGCCAAAACGGAGCTAGACCTCGAAATCGTCGATCGCGAGACCGAGGCGCGGCTTGCCGCCGCGGGTTGCGCCTCGCTCGCCGATCCGACCGCAAAAGCGGTGTTGCTGTTCGACATCGGCGGCGGTTCCACCGAGGTGATCTGGCTCGATCGCGCCGCGTCCTGCGCCAGCAAGAAAATTCGCTTTTGGGTTTCTTTGCCGCTCGGCGTCGTCACGCTGGCCGAGAGATTCGGCGGCATCGAGGTCGACGATGCGCTCTTCGAGAAGATGGCCGATTGCGTCGCCTCGGAGCTTGGCGATTTCATCCGCGGCGTGGCCGATTTTGGCCGCTGCGCGAATTTTCATCTGCTCGGTACGTCGGGAACGGTGACGACGATCGGCGGCGTTTTCCTCAATCTGCCGCGTTACGATCGGCGCCGCGTCGATGGGCTCTGGATGCGCGATGTCGAGATCGATGCGACGGTCCGCAAGTTGCGCGGCATGTCGTATCGAGAGCGCGCGGCAAACGGCTGTATCGGTGCCGAGCGCGCCGATCTCGTGCTTGCCGGCTGCGCGATTCTGGAAGCGATCCGGCGCGCGTTTCCGGCCGAGCGCGTGCGCATCGCCGATCGCGGTCTGCGCGAAGGCATTCTGATGCAATTGATCGCCGCCGACCGCGCGCGGACTGGTCCGCGATGAGCGCGGACCGTCTTCTGAAGACGCGCGTGAAGACGGCGCGCAAGCGCTCGGCCGCCTCGGCGGCGTGGCTCGAACGCCAGCTCAACGATCCTTACGTCGCGCGTGCCAAACGCGAAGGCTATCGCTCGCGCGCCGCCTACAAGCTCATCGAGATCGACGCGCGTTATCGTATCCTGAAACGCGGGCAAAAGGTCGTCGATCTTGGCGCGGCGCCCGGCGGCTGGTCGCAGGTTGTCGTGGCGAAGGTCGGGGAGGGCAATGTTTTCGGCATCGATCTGCTGCCGGTTGAGCCGCTGCCGGGTGTCGAATTCAGGGTGCTCGATTTTCTCGATCCGGATGCGCCGCGAATTTTGAAGGAATGGCTCGGGGGACCGGCCGACGTGGTCTTCTCGGACATGGCTGCGAATGCGACGGGCCATCGCAAGACCGACCATCTGCGCATCGTGGGGCTCGTCGAACGCGCCGCGGAATTCGCTTGCGAGATTCTTGCCGAAGGGGGAACGTTCCTTGCGAAGGTTTTGCAAGGCGGCACGGAAACTGCGCTTCTCGCCGAGCTCAAACGCCAGTTCGCCGAAGTGCGGCACGTGAAGCCGAAAGCGAGCCGGGCGGAATCGTCGGAGCTTTACGTCTTGGCGAGGGGATT
>JASHUD010000034.1 GCA_030040215.1 Methylovirgula sp. | reverse complement strand
ACCGTGAAGGCGAACAGCGTGCCGATGCTGACGAGTTCGCCGACGAGGCCGATCGGCGCCAACCCCGATAAAAGCGCAACGCCGGCGCCGGTGACGATTGTCGTCACATAGGGCGTGCGAAAGCGCGGATGCACGCGCGCCGCGATCGGCGGCAACAGGCCGTCGCGCGCCATCGAATATAAGACGCGCGCTTGGGCGAGCAGCAGCACGAGAACGACCGAGCTCAACCCCAGAATCGCGCCGAATTTGACGAGCGGCGCAAAGACGCCGAAGCCGATATGGTCGACGCCGACCGCGATCGGGTCGGGCACGTTGAGCCGGTCGTAGGGCATGATCCCGGTGATCACCAGCCCCACCAGCACGTAGAGAATCGTACAGATCGCCAGCGATCCGAGGATCGAGCGCGGCATGTCGCGCTGCGGATCGACGGCCTCCTGCGCGGCGGTCGAGATCGCGTCGAAACCGATATAGGCGAAGAACACCACGCCGGCGCCGCGCAAAATTCCGCCCCAGCCGAAATGCCCCGGGCCTTGCGCGGGCGGAATGAAGGCGCCCGCCGGATTGCTTGCCGTCACCCAGTTCGAGGTTTTGAAGAACCAGACGCCGACCAGGATGAAGAGCACGATGATGGCGAGCTTGATGGCGACGATCACGTTGTTCACGCGCGCCGAATCGCGGATGCCGATGACCAGCAGCGCGCTTACCGCCGCGATGATGAGAAAGGCGGGGACGTTGAATACCGCGCCAGTATGCGTCCAGTGGCCGCTCACCGGATCGAAGGTGAACGGCGCGCTCGCATAGTCCGTTGGGATGCGAAGGCCGAAATCGTGCAAGAAGCTCGTAACGTAGCCCGACCAGCCGATCGCCACCGTCGCCGAGCCCAGCGCATATTCGAGAAGCAAATCCCAGCCGATGATCCAGGCGATGAATTCGCCCATCGTCGCGTAGGCATAGGTGTAAGCGCTGCCGGCGACCGGCACGGTCGAGGCCATCTCGGCGTAGCAGAGACCGGCGAGCGCGCAGGCGATGCCCGATAGAACGAAGGAGAGGGCGATCGCCGGCCCGGCGTATTCGGCCGCGGCATGGCCGGTAAGCACGAAAATGCCGGCGCCGATGATGCCGCCGATCCCCAATGCCACGAGGCTCGGCAATTTGAGCGTTCGTTTCAGCGGCGGGCTGCCGAGCGCGACGATGCTTTGGACTTCGGTGTCCGACGCCTCCGCCTCGAGGACGGCGATCGGTTTCACTGCAAAAAGATCGCTCATTCGCGCCCCCATCGGATGATCGTCATGGTGTTTGCGCCGCTCGTTCCGGGAAAGCCGCCGCCAGCGCGGCGCGGTCGGCCTTGATCATGCCGCGTTCCGTAATGAGGCCGGTGACGAGTCGCGCCGGCGTCACGTCGAAGCCGGGATTTGCGGCGTCGCTTCCTTGCGGCGTCAGGCGCACGCGCGCGATGCGTCCGTCTTCGGCTACGCCGCTGATCTCGGTGACTTCGCTTGCGGCGCGCTCCTCGATGGGAATCTCTTTGATGCCGTCGCTCAGCGAAAAATCGATCGAGGGCGACGGCGCCGCGACATAGAAGGGCACGCCGTTGTCGTGCGCGGCGAGCGCCTTCAAATAGGTCCCGATCTTGTTGCAGACATCGCCCGTGGCGGTGGTGCGGTCGGTGCCGACGATGACGAGATCGATGCCGCCGTGCTGCATGAGATGGCCGCCGGCATTGTCGACGATCACCTGATGCGGGATGCCTTCCTGCAAAAGCTCCCAGGCGGTGAGCGAGGCGCCTTGGTTGCGCGGCCGCGTCTCGTCGACGAAGACGTGAAGACCGATGCCGGCGGCATGCGCTTTGTAGATCGGCGCGGTGGCCGTTCCCCAATCGACCGCGCAAAGCCAGCCGGCGTTGCAATGCGTGAGGATGTTCACCGGGCCTTGCTTGGCCGCGGCGATCTTGCGGATCAAAGCGAGACCGTGGTCGCCGATCGCGGCGCAAAGCGCAACGTCCGCTTCGGCGAGTTCCGCGGCGCGGGCAAACGCCGCGGCGGGGCGGGCGGCGGGCGCAAGCGGCAGCAGATGTTCCCGCATCATGGCGAGCGCCCAACGCAGATTGACGGCCGTAGGGCGCGTGGCCAGGAGCGCGGCCGAAGCCCTTTCGATCCCGGCGTCCGAAGGGTCGGCTTGCATGGCAAGGGCGAGGCCATACGCGGCGGCGACGCCGATCAGCGGCGCGCCGCGCACTTTCATGTCGCGGATGGCCGCCGCCGCCTCGGCAAGCGTTTCGACCATGACGAGCGCGAATTCGTGCGGCAGGCGGGTCTGGTCGATGATCGCGACCTTGCCATCCTTCGGCCAAATCGTCCTGTATTCTCTGCCTTTGACGCGCATCCATGATCCTTGATCGGGCTGCGACCCGACACGCGAACGTGAACCATTCCGTGCCGCAAAGCTTCTCCAGATAGACGGCGAAAAGCCATCACCTTAACAAGGTTTTAACGGAATCCGATGCAGTCTCTAACTTGTTGTTAACGCGTTCGGGAGCGCTCCGCCATGGATTCACCAAAGGTCGAACCAAGCTTTGATGCGGCGAAGCCCGAAGCGGCCAACGAGGCCACGCCGGCGCAGCCGCCGCAAGATACCGCGGCCTTCGCGTCCGCGCCCGCCGATCTCGAAAATAAAGGGCAGGGCGCCGAAAAGCCGAAGGAAAATGAGGCGCCGCCCATTCCGAGTTCGGCGCTGGTCATTCTGCCGCCTTCCAAGCAGCGCTTCGATGCCGAAAACGCCGCCGCCCAAGAGAGCAGGCCGCGCAAGCGCAAATGGCTGCGTTACACGTCGCAGGCCGCGTTGCTGGTGATCCTTTGCGGCGCTTCCTTCGCGGCGGGCGGGCGTTATCTGGGTTCGATCCCGTTGGTGGCGCATCTCGGCATTCCGACGGCCGCTTCCTGGCAGGCCGCCAAGAACGACGATGCGCACAGCGCGATCGCGGCGCTTGGCGCCGAGATGCAGCAAGTCGATGCTGAGATCGCCGCGCTGCGCGCCGCCCAATCGCCCGACGAAATCCGCGCGCTTAAAAAGAGCGTCGACGAATTGAAGGCAAGTTTCGGCGCGGCCAATGTCTCGATCGCGCAGCTCTCGACGAAGCTCGACCAATTCGCGCGCGGCGAACCCAAACTTACCCAGACCTCGCTGGAACGGACCGAACGCAGCGAAAGCGCCGATCCCCGCGCGATCCAGGCGACGTTGGACCGGGCGGCACGCAGCGAGAGGAACGCGCCGATGACCACGGCTTCGCTGCCCGCGAACGCCGAGCCGCAGAACGCGATGACGGGAACGCCAAGGTCGCTCGCCGAGCCGAAGAGGCCGCCGGTGCTGGCCAACTGGGTGGTGCGCGACGTTTATGACGGCATTGCGCTCGTTGAAGGTCCGCAGGGCGCGCTCGAAGTGATGCCCGGCGACACGATCCCCGGCGCCGGCACGGTCAAAGCGATCGAGCGACGCGGCGGTGGCTGGATCGTGCTGACGAGCCGCGGGCTCGTGGAGTACGCCGGAGACTGAGGGCGGGCTTTATCCGCTTGCGCCGCTGCCCCTTCACTTGACGTGCTTCGGCAAAAAATACGCGAGCAGCC
>JASHUD010000033.1 GCA_030040215.1 Methylovirgula sp. | reverse complement strand
GCGCCCGTTTCGCGCAAGACCGGCTGTATTACCTTGCGATAGAGCCCGCGGCCGATATCCTCGTAACGGTCGAGGCCCGGAACGTCGGAGAGCGCAAGTTCATAAAGCACGCCGTGCGCGTCGGTGCGCGGATCGCATTTCACCGAAGCGTAGCCCGATCCCATGATGAAGAACTTGTGGCGCGCCAGCCGCGCCCGGCCGAGCGGATGCGAGCCGGGGCAGCGAACCTGCATGGCTTGACGATCCATATTCGAGCCGTAGGCGAAATAGAGCGGCATGAAATGGCTTTGACCGCTCTTCGGTTTTCGGTCAAGTCCCGGAAATTAGGTTTCAGAATCTCTGCGTCAGGCCGGCGTAGAATCCGCGCCGTGGCCCGTATTGCGGCGCGAATACTCCGATCCCGGTTCCACTCCTGATCTGATAGACTGTGTCGAGGATATTCACCACGTCAAATCGCAACGTGAGAGGCTTTCCGTTCCAGCCGACGAATTCGCGGGCGATTCCGGTATTGAACTGCGCGTAAGCCGGCTCGCTGCTGATGTTGTCGTCGCCGGTGCGCAGACCGCTGCCATAAATCATGTCGGCCGAGAATCGCGTCCCCTGCCAAAGATAGGACAGGCCCGCCGATCCGGTCACAATCTGGGTGTGATCGGTGTAGATCCAGTGCGTCTCGGCGTACTGGTATTCGGTCAATCCGCCGAGATCTGCGAGCGGGGTGGTGTTGTCGAACAGATATTGGTTCGTCACCGGGTCGATGGCTTTCTCTTGGCCCACGGCGAGGTTGCCGTAAGCCTGGAAATCGCCGTCGTGGAGTTTTGCGCTGAACTCCACGCCTTCGGTGATTCCTTCCGCGTAGTTGAAGGCGCTGAGCACCAACGCCTGGCCGAAATTGCCGTTGTCGATCAGATCGGTCGCCTGTTTGTAATAGGCGTCGGCTCCGAGATCGAGGCTGATGCAGTCCGCCGCCGCGGGCTCAATGCATTTCAGCGGCACCAATTGATCGACGCCGGCATCGAAATAATTCGAGCGCTCGGGCTTGACCGGATCGGCTGCCTGCCCGGCGGGCGCCGCGCCGGTCGTGCCGTTGAACAGCGCGATATTTGCCGGCGCCGCCTCGACCAGCACCGGCGGCGTGAAATAGCGCGCATAGCCGGCGTGAAGGGTGGTGTTTTCAAACGGCTTGTAGGTGAAGCTCAGGCGCGGGCTCACTTGGTTAGCATCGACGTATTGCCACATCTGATCGAACCGCAGCCCGCCGTTGATCGTGAACCGGTCGGTGATCTTCCACTCGTCCTGCGCATAGATGCCGGCGAGCCAGCCGAGCTTGGCGACGTTGTCCGTGATCGACTCGGGCGCGTCGATGGGCACGCCACCGGGCGCCGGTTCGACCAGCGATGTATTATCGACTTCGCTCTGCTCGCCGCTCACCGTAAACCCGACGCGAAACGTATGCGACGGGTTGATCGCGTAGGAAGCGTCGCCCTGAATGCCGTTGGCATAGGATTCCCGGCTGATGTTCGAGGCAATGCCGTTGAGCAACAGATCGCCGACCGGATCCGGTACGAAATGCAGCCAGTTGTAGCGGGTGAAATAGGACAATTGTCCATCGAAGCCGGGCGCCGATTTCTGCAGCGCCAGCACGGCGTATTGGGTGTCCTCCGTCTGCGTCTCGTTGAGCAGCGCCGAATTGAAATCGGTAATCCCAAAAGCGCTGGCGACCGGCGGATTTCCCATCTGCCCGACCGGCTGGCCGGGGACGTTGGGAATTTGAAATGCGCTGCTGGCGGTTCCCATGATCAGGCTCAGACGCGTGGTGGGATCGATGAACGCCGATAGGTAGCCGAAGCCTTTTTCCTGCTGCGAGAAGTCGTGGATCGGGTTCACGCTGGGCGTCGGGTTTTCGATCCCCTCCAGGTTCTGGAGATAGCGGCCGGTGAAATAATATTGGACGCCGGGGAAGCAGTTCGATGTCCCAAGAACGAGCGTGGTCGATCCGCAATTGCCGCCGGCGGTGCCGCCGTATTCGAAGGACGGTTCCAGAGTTCCGAAGCTTCCGCCGTACGCGCTGGCACTGCCGCTGTTGTCGAAGGCATCGGTCCTGGTCGTAATGTCGACGAGAGCGACGGTGCGCAGGCCGAACTCGGCCGGCAGCGCGCCCCTGACGAGCGACATGCCGCCGATCAGGCCGGTATCTAAGATGCTCCCAAAGCCGGTGACGCCATCGGGCAACATGACCCCATTGATGCGGAATTGCACGTTGGCGTGATCGTTGCGCACATGCAGCAGGCCGCTGGCGGCGGAATCCTGCGAGACCCCGGGCGCCTGCAGCAGCACTTTCTCGACCGGCTCGTTGGTACCCTGCGGGAGCGCCCGGATGGTCTCGTGGTTGATCTTGTAGGAAGCGGTGCCGACGGTCGTATATAACTTCCTGCGCGCGGCATCGAATGCCTGGGTTTTCGCAGCCAGCCGACGTGCCGCGACAGCTTCGGCCGTTTCGCCGGTCGCCTCGCGCGTCCCCCGCCCTCTTGCTTGTTTCTTCGCCGGCGTCTTCGTGCCGGCGATCACGTGAACCGTCGGCAAGAGAACCGGGGCCTGTGCGAAACCGCTTCCGCCGACACAGAAGAGCAGTCCGAGAGCGGCGCTGCTCAGAAGGAGCGCGCGGCCGATACGGCATGCGGCCCCGGTTCCCCGCAAGATCGAGCGACTACGCCGACGGGCGGCATGGGTGTGCCAATTGCGGCATACCCCGCGCACTGGCGGGGAAACAGGCAAAGAGAGAAGAGGCATCCG
>JASHUD010000248.1 GCA_030040215.1 Methylovirgula sp. | reverse complement strand
CTTTCGAGCCAAACTCCCTGAGAATTGGGGCGAAAGCGCGGGGGTGCGCCTCACGCGGCGGCCTTCTCCAGAGCCTCGGACCATTGGCCGAGCGCGGCCAGGCCGTTCATCCGCGCCCGATGACTGAATGCGGCCTGCGCGGCGGCGCCATTTCCGGGCTTGCCCGCCCAGGCCTTTTGCGGCGCCGCCTGCAAAGCGCGGCCATAGGAGAAGGTGATTGGCCAAGGCAGCGGCCCCAGGCGATTGACCGCATCAAGATTGGCGGTGGCGGCAATATCGGACTGACCGCCCGACAAAAACGCGATGCCCGGAACCGCCTCCGGCACGCAATTCTTGAAGAGGCGCACGCTCGCCGCGGCGACCTCCCCGGGACTTGCCTGTTCCGCCGCCTTCATTCCGGAGACAACCATATTGGGCTTGAGCACGATGCCCTCGAGCATGACCCGCATTTCGTAAAGCTCGGCAAAAACCGCTTTCAGCACGGCTTCGGTGACCTCGTAGCAGCGCTCCAGCGAATGGTCGCCGTCCATCAGCACTTCCGGCTCGACGATCGGCACGATGTCCGCCGCCTGGCAATGCGCCGCGTAACGGGCGAGCGCCTGCGCGTTCGCGGCAATCGCGGCACGCGTCGGAATTCCCGCGCCGATTTCGATCACGGCGCGCCATTTCGCGAAACGTGCGCCGAGCCTGTAATATTCCTTCAGCCGCGCGGCGAGCCCGTCGAGCCCCTCGGTGATCGTCTCGCCGGGAAAGCCCGGCAGCGGCTTGGCGCCGATATCGACCTTGATGCCGGGAATCGCCCCCGACTGCTCGATCAGTTTGATGAGCGGCGTCGCGTCCGCCGCCTGCTGACGGATCGTCTCGTCATAGAGGATCACGGCCGAGATATGCTGCTGCATCGCCGCCTTGGTGCGGAACAAAAGCTCGCGATAATCGCGCCGCGACTCGGGGGTCGATTCGACGCCGATCGCGTCAAAGCGTTTCTTGATCGTGGTCGAGCTTTCGTCGGCGGCCAGAATGCCCTTGCCGGGAGCCACCATAGCCTGTGCGGTTCGAGCCAGTTGATCTCTGTTCAAGGGCTTGATCCACAAATGCCGTGCACCGCAGGCCTCGAAATCATACCTTGCTGGCGCCGTTTCGCAAGGCCTCGACGCCCGGCAAGCGCTTGCCTTCGAGCCACTCGAGAAACGCGCCGCCGGCGGTCGAAATATAGGTGAACTCCTTCGCGACGCCGGCCTTGTTCAACGCCGCGATCGTTTCGCCGCCGCCGGCGATCGATTCGAGTTCGCCGGCTTCCGTGAGCCGCGCGGCTACCATCGCGACGTCGGTTGTTCCCGCGTCGAAGGGTGGAACTTCGAACGCCCCGAACGGGCCGTTCCAAACGAGCGTGTGGGTGCCTGCGAGAAGCGCCTCAATCCGCTCCACGGTCTTCGGCCCGATGTCGAGGATCATGTCGTCGGGCGCAACGTGGTCGACATCGACCACATGAGCCGCCGCGTCGGCAGCGGGCCTCGGCGCCACCACGACATCTACGGGCAGTACCACTTCGCAGTGCGCGCTTGCCGCCTCCGCCACGATCTGCCTCGCCACATTGGCGAATTCCATCTCGCAGATGGATTTGCCGATCGCCTTGCCTTGCGCGGCGAGGAACGTATTCGCCATCCCGCCGCCGATGACCAAGAGATCCACGCGGCGCATCAGATTGCCCAAAAGTTCGAGCTTGGTGGAAACCTTGGCGCCGCCGACGATCGCCATGATCGGATGCGCCGGATCGGCGAGCAGGTTGGTCAGGATTTCCAGCTCGACCTGCATCGAGCGGCCGGCGAAGGACGGCAATTTGCGCGCCAGCCCTTCCGTCGAGCCGTGCGCACGATGCGCGGTCGAGAACGCGTCATTGACGTAGACGTCGCCAAGTTCGGCGAGCGCCGCGACGAATTTCTCGTCGTTTTTCTCCTCGCCGGCGTGAAAGCGGGTGTTTTCGAGGAGCAGATAATCGCCGTCGCGCATCGCCGCGACCGCCTTTTCGGCGACATCGCCGATGCAATCCGGCGAAAAGGCGACCGGCTTGCCGAGCCGGCGCTCGAGTTCCGGTACGACCGGACGCAAAGAAAGTTGCAGGTCCGGCCCTTTTGGCCTGCCCAGATGTGAAAGGATGATCACCTTCGCGCCTTTGGCGGCAATCTCGCGCAGGTTGGGGAGGATCCGGTCGATGCGCGTGCAATCGAGAACCTCGCTCGCATCCATAGGCACATTGAGATCGACCCGGACCAGCACGCGTTTGCCGGCAAGTTGCGCATCGTCGAGGGTCGGAAATGGCGCCGTTGGCGCGGCTCTTGTCATCCGAGTTTTCCCATTGCGGCCGCGGTATCCGCCATGCGATGCGAGAAAGCCCATTCGTTGTCGTACCAGGAGACGACCCGAACGAACGTTCCTTCGATCACGCGCGTCTGATCGACGTGAAAGATCGACGAACGTGAATCGTGATTGAAATCGATCGACACGTTGGGGCTCTCGGTAAAGCCGAGAATGCCTTTCAACTGCTGTTCCGAGGCGCGCTTGACGGCCTCTTTGATCTCTTCGGGCGTCGTGGCGCGCGTAGCGACGAATTTAAAGTCGATCATCGACACATTGGGCGTCGGCACCCGGATCGATGAACCGTCGAGCTTGCCTTTCAGCTCGGGGAGGACGAGGCCGATCGCTTTGGCGGCGCCGGTCGACGTCGGGACGATCGACAGCGCGGCGGCGCGGCCGCGGTAAAGGTCCCTGTGCAGCGTGTCGAGCGTCGGCTGATCGCCGGTATAGGAATGGATCGTCGTCATGAATCCGCGCTCGATTCCGATGCTGTCGTTGAGGACCTTGGCGACCGGCACAAGACAATTGGTCGTGCACGAAGCATTCGAGACGACAAGGTGTTCGGGCCTGAGCTTCGCGTGGTTGACGCCATAGACCACCGTGAGATCGGCACCGTCGGCCGGCGCCGAGATGAGAACCCGTTTGGCCCCGGCCTTCAGATGGGCGGAAGCCTTTTCCTTCGACGCGAAGACGCCGGAACATTCGAGCGCAATATCGACGTTGAGCTCCTTGTGCGGCAACTCCGCGGGATTGCGCAGCGCCGTGACTTTAATCGGGCCGTCGCCGACGTCGATCGTGTCGCCCAGCACTTTCACCTCGCCCGGAAACCGGCCGTGAACGGAATCGAAACGCAAAAGATGCGCATTGGTTTCGACCGGCCCGAGATCGTTGATCGCCACGACGCGGATGTCGCGGCGGCCCGATTCGACGATGGCGCGCAAAATATTGCGGCCAATCCGCCCGAATCCGTTGATCGCGACATTCACCGTCATGCTCAAACCTTCCATAAGCGCCGGAACTCCGCGCGCCGGGTGCGAACTTATCGGTCGGAATTCCTTAGAAATTTGAAGAGAAATTCATCGCTATGCTTTCAGCCCGATTGCCGGAGCTAGGCACGGCCCTCTTCATCTGCAATCAGAAATGATGGCATCGGCGGATCCGACAGCGGTTCTGTATGCTCCGGGCCGCCAACCCTCCCAGCCTCGCCGATCTCGTCGCAACGCATCCCGCCGATCGTTGCCGTCCGCGCGAGTTCGGTTCGGCGCCGGATCTGGCGGCCACTCTCTCGCACGAGAACGAAATCCACGCAAGACGGCGCCGCTTTGTGCAATGCAATCCGCGGCTGCCCATAATGTCGCGGGCAAAGATGTAAATTCTCGGCATGCGGGGTGCCACGATTGCAATCGTTCCGGACTCGATCTCGCGTGGATTTGCCGCGTCTCGCATCGTGCGGCGGTTGCGGCCGTGAAGGATCGTTTTGCAACGCGAAGCGGGAGTGAATGCCGCATAGCTCCGTTTTGTTCCATGCGCGCTGTCAGCTTGACGCCGCGGCGGGTTGTCGGGAACTGTCGTTCACCCGACGTAACGCATGCGCGCTATGAAATTGGCTGTGGGTAGCGAGCGTCGAAGGCGTTGACGCTCCCCTTGAACAGCGCCTATTGAAAATGTTCTGGATAGACCGGATGAGTACGCCAGCCCGTTTGAAGGCCGCTTTGAAAGGCCTCGTTGCCGCCCTAGACCAGCTTGAGGCCGCCTGCGAGCGCCGACTCCAGGCCGACGCCGAACGCAGCGACATCGAAGAAGAATTTGCGGTGCTGCAGGACGATCGGGCGCGGCTAGCCGTAGAGCTCGACGGTGCTGTCGCCCGCTCGCAGTCCTTGGAATTGGCCAACAACGAGGTGGCGCGGCGGCTCGCCCGCGCCCGCTTGGCGATCCAAGAAATGATATCGCATACGGCGATGTAGTAGTCGTATGCGCGACGTAGCATAGGAGGCCCGCGTCATGGCGCAAGTTACCGTTACCATCGCAGGGCATGTTTATCGGGTCGCCTGCGGCGAGAACGAGGAGGCCCATCTTCAAGGTCTGGCGCGGCAGATCGACGAGAAGATCGAGACTCTCAAACGCAACTTCGGGGAAATCGGCGACCAACGATTGACGATTATGGCGGCGATTACGCTTGCCGACGAGCTCGCCGAGGCCAATCGGCGCATCGCCGCGCTGGAAATCGAGATCGTCAATCTCAATTCGGCCAGGACGACGTTGGAGACCGAGCAGGACGAATGGGCCGACGATATCGTCGAATCGCTCGGCGAGACTGCGGCGCGCATCGAACGCGTCGCCCAGAACCTCAGCGGCGTCGGTCGCGGATAAAGCGAGTTTGGGCTATCCCTTCGGCGGGCGGCGCCCCGAGTCGCCCAGGGATCGGCCATGCCCGCCAAACACGTTTTCACCGTCGCCTCCGGCGCGCCTTTTCTGAAATCCTTCGTTGCCGCCCTTCTCGACGGGAGGATCGTCGGAGGTTTTTCGCGCGCTTTAGGCTCGCTCGATCTGGCGCAAGCGACGATCTACGTCCCTACCCGGCGGGCGGCGCGGGCGCTCGCCGACGAATTTGCCGATGCCCTCGACCGGCCGGCGGCCTTGCTGCCCCGCATCCTGCCGCTGGGCGGACTTGAATCGACTGAGACCGACCTCCTCTTCGAAGAACCGACGCTGGATGCGCCGCTTAGCGTCACCCCGGCGGCAAGCGAGGTGTGGCGGCGCATGCAGCTTGCCGTGCTCGTGCAAAAATGGGCCTTGGCTCTGCGCCATGCGATCATTTCGGTAAACGCCGACGGAAGTTTTGCCACCGATGATCGCGAACCTTGTCTGGTAGGCACCTCGGCGGCCGACGCGTGGTATCTCGCCGGCAAGCTCGCCGATCTCATCGACGAATTGATTGTCGAGGACGTGGATTGGGCGAAGCTCGATCCTCTGGCTCTGCCGGAGTTCGATCCATATTGGCGGATCACGCTCGATTTCCTGAATATCGCCATCACGCAATGGCCGGCGATTCTCGCAGACCGCGGCCGCGTCGATGCGGCGCGCCGTCAACAGACGCTCGTCGACGCACAGATCGCGCGCATTGAGGCGGCATACGCCGGGCCGGTCATTGCCATCGGTTCAACCGGCACCAATCGCGCCACGGCACGTTTGCTTGCCGCGATCGCCGCCGCGCCGCGCGGCGCCGTGGTGCTGCCCGGGCTCGATCTTCGGCTCGACGAAGCGAGCTGGCAGCGGATCGGCGACGCGCATGCGGACGAACCGGGCTTTGGCCACCCGCAAGCGGCGCTGCGCCGGCTGCTGCCGATCCTCGGCGTAGACCGCGACGCGGTGATCGAGCTCGGCGCACCCGCTGCGGCGCGTGCGGCGCGCGGCAAATTCCTCTCCGAGGCTCTGCGCCCCGCCGACACGACGGAGATGTGGCGTCCCTATCGCGAGCGTACCGACGAGATTGCCGCGGCGCTCGACGGCGTGACGCTGATCGAGGCGGCGGACGAACGCGAGGAAGCGCTCGCTCTCGCCGTTGCGCTCCGCCAGGTTCTCGAAACGCCGGAAGCGACCGGCGCGCTCGTTACGCCCGATCGAGATCTTGCCCGCCGCGTTGGCGCCGAGCTGCGCCGCTTCGGGGTGGAGATCGACGATTCGGCGGGCGAACCCTTGAGCGCCAGCCTCTGTGGAAAGCTGGCGCGGCTCGTGCTGCCCGCCGCCGCGAGCGTGTGGGCGGGCAAAGACATGGTTGCGCTCCTCGCCCATCCTTGGACCTGCCTCGGGCTGGAGCGCGCCGAAGTCGAACGGCTGGCGCCGCTTTTGGAAATCGGCGTGCTCCGCCAGTTCCGCCGTTTGCCGACTGCGCCTGCGGAGGCGATCTCGGCCGCTCGACGCGCCGCCGGAGAGCGTTTTGCGCATCCCGCGCAGAAACGCATCGGCGAAGACGATTGGGCGAAGCTCGAAGATCTGCTCACACGGCTGCGCGCGGTGCTGGCACCGCTCGCCTCCCTTACCGGCACGCATCCGCTGCGCACCTGGATCGACGCGCATCGCCGCGTTCTCGACGCGGTTGCGCCCGACGTGCGCGGCGAAGACGTCGAGGCCTTCGACGCTTTGCTTTCCGAATTGCACCGCTGCGCATCGCCCGACCTGCGCTTCGATGCCGAGACGTATGCGCTCTTCCTCGCGCAGGCGATGGCGCAGGTGATGCTCCGCCGGGCGCGGCGCACCCATCCGCGGCTCAAAATCCTCGGCCTCTTGGAAGCGCGTTTGATGGACGCCGACGTGATGCTGCTCGGCGGCCTCGACGAGACGATCTGGCCGCCACAGGCGCAAAGCGACGCCTTTTTGAACCGGCCGATGCGCGCCGCGCTCGGCTTGACGCCGCCGGAACGCAAGATCGGGCAGACCGCGCATGATTTCGTGATGGCGATGGGCCGCGCGCGCGTCATCCTGAGCCGCGCCCTGAAGCGCGACGGTACGCCGACGGTCGCGTCGCGTTTCGTGCAGAGGATGGCGGCGTTGGGCGGCGAACAATTCGAAGTTTGCCTTGCACGTGGGCAGGCTTTCCTGGCGCTTGCCCGGGCGATCGATCGATCGGCCGAGGCCGCCGCCGGCAAGCGGCCGATGCCGCGGCCGCCGCTCGATCTGCGGCCGCGCCGCCTCAGCGTGACGCGCATCGAGATGCTGCGCCGCGACCCTTATGCGATCTACGCCGAATACATTCTCAAGCTCGCGGCGCTCCCGGATGCCGGCGAAGCCGAAGAGCGGCGAATCCTGGGAAATGCGATTCACGCCGTGCTCGCTGCGTTCGGCGCGCGGCATCCGCACGGGCTTCTGCCCGCCGACGCGGCGCTAACTCTTGCCGCGATGCTGCAAACCGCTTTCCGGGACGAGTTGGAAGATCCCGATTTTGCGATCTTCCAATGGCCGCGAATCGAGCGTGCCACGCGCTTCTATCTCGATTTCGAGACGCGCCGGCGTCCGCTTGCCGGGCTCGACGTCGAGATCGAAGGCTCGATCGACATTCCCCTCGCCGACGGCACGCATTTTACGTTGTCGGCGAAGGCCGACCGGCTTGAACGTCGCGCCGACGGCGCGGTGGCGCTCGTTGACTACAAGACCGGGACGCCGCCGGGTATCGACGAAGTGCGCGTCGGCTTCGCGCCGCAACTGACGTTGGAAGCGGCGATGGCGCGGCGCGGCGCTTTCGGCCTGCCGCACGCAACGCACGTCGAGGAGGCGCTCTACGTCAAGTTGCTTGGCAAGAATGGTGGCAAGGAACGGACGCTCCGCTTCAAAAGAAAAGGCCAAGCGGATGAGGACATCGCAGATGTTGCAGAAGAACATTTTGCCAGCCTCATCGAGTTGCTCGATCAATTCCGCGATCCCGCGATCGCCTATCCGCCGCGCCCATTCGCGAAATTCGCGGCGCGCTATAACGCCTACGACCATCTCGCCCGCGTGAAGGAATGGGCGTCGGGCGACGAGAACAGCAGATGAGCGCGCCGTTCGAACTTCCCGCGCATGTGCGCAGCGAGCAGGCCAAAGCCTCGAACCCAGACGCATCGGTCTGGGTTTCGGCGAACGCCGGCTCCGGAAAGACGCATGTGCTGGCACAGCGCGTCTTGCGTCTCCTGCTGGCCGGCGTCGCTCCCGCCAAGATTCTCTGCCTCACCTTCACGAAAGCCGCGGCGGCCAATATGGCGGAGAAAATCTTCGCGGCGCTTTCGCAGTGGACCGAGCTCGACGACGCGGCGCTGCGGCAAGCAATCCTTGCCATCGGCGCGCCGGCGCCCTCCTCGCAGGCTCTCATCTTCGCGCGGCGGCTTTTCGCCCGCACCGTCGAAACGCCGGGCGGCCTGAAGGTGCACACCATCCATGGCTTCTGCGAGCGCCTGTTGCACCTCTTTCCGTTCGAAGCGAACGTGCCGGCGCGTTTCGAAGTGATGGACGAGATCGGCGAAGCGGAGCTTCTGCACGAGGCGCGGCGCCAGGCGCTCGCCGCGGCGCGCATTGACACGGGAGAACTTGGCATCGCCTTGCAGCGCCTCTCCGCCGCAACTTCGCAGGAGGAATTCGATCGGCTGATCGCCGAGGCGACGCAACATCGCGCGATGCTGCGCCACTACGACATCAAAAACGCCGCCGCCGATCTCGGCTGCGCGCTCGACCTGCCGCCCGACGCGAGCGTGGCGGCGATCGAGAGCGAGATGATCGAGGCGGGCATCGCGCCGCGCCGCTGGCGTGAATTCGCGGAGTTTCTCGAGCACGGTTCGAAAAGCGATTGCGACAACGCCGCGCTGCTGCGCGCCGCATTCGCCGAATATGGTGTGCCACCAGGTGCCGCAGAAATGACGCAAGCGGCTCGCGCGAGATGTCTTTCGCCGTATCTCGCTTTCTTCTTCACCCAGGAAGGGACGCCGCAAAAGCGCCTTGCGACAAAAGCTCTTTGCGAGCGCCGGACCGATCTTGCCGACGAACTGCGCCGCGAACAAGAGCGGCTCGCGCCGTTGCGCGAGCGCCGCAAGGCCGCCGAATGTTTCGAAAATTCGCTGGCGCTGATGCGCGTCGTAGCGGAAGTCTTCGCGCGCTACGAACACGTAAAGGGCGCGCGCGGCGTGCTCGACTTCGACGATCTGATCGAGCGCACGCTCGCTTTGCTCGATCGCTCCGCGGGCTGGGTGCTTTTCAAGCTCGATTCCGGCATCGACCACATTCTCGTCGACGAAGCGCAGGACACGAGTCCTTCGCAATGGAAAATTCTCCAAGCGCTCGCCGCCGAATTCTTTGCCGGGGCTGGAAGCCGCGCCGACGCGCGCACGTTCTTCGCAGTCGGCGACGAGAAGCAATCGATCTTCTCGTTCCAGGGCGCGGCGCCGCGCATGTTTCACGAAATGCGCAAGTCATTCGACCGTTCGAGCGGCGGCCGCTTCGAACACGTGCTGCTGAAACATTCGTTCCGTTCCGTGCCGGCGGTGCTTGCCACGATCGACCGGGTCTTCGCCAGGGCCGAGCATCAAAAGGGCCTCGTTTCCGACGACATCTGGATGGGCCACGAGTCGTTGAAACACGATCTGCCGGGGCTGATCGAAGTCTGGCCGCCGGTCACGGCCGATTCCCGCCCCGAGCCGCGCGACTGGCGCCTACCGGTCGATTTTCTGGACGAAGGCGAGCCGGCGGCGATTCTCGCCGACCGCATCGCCCGCAAGATCGCCGCGCTGATCGCGCCCGGCGCCGGCGAATATGTGCACGAGAAGGGCACGCGCCGTCCTGTCCGGGCCGGCGACATTCTGATTTTGGTGCGCACGCGCAACGCCTTTTTCGAGGCGGTGATCCGCGCTTTGAAGCGGCACGACGTGCCGGTTGCCGGCGCCGACCGGCTCGATCTCTTGGACCATATCGCGGCGATGGACTTGATCGCGGCGGGACGCACCGCGCTTCTGCCGCAGGACGATCTGACGCTCGCCGCCGCGCTGAAATCGCCGCTCGTCGGGCTCGACGACGACGACCTTCTGGAAATCGCGCCCAACCGCCCCGGGGCGCTTTTCGATGCGCTCGACGCTTCGCCCCAAGCGCGACACCAAGCCGCCTACGCGACGATCCTGCGCTGGCGCGGCCGCGCTGCGCTTTCGCCGTTCGATTTCTATACGCTGCTTCTCAGCGAAGACGGCGGACGGCGGGCGCTGCAGGCGCGGCTCGGGCCGGAAGCATGCGATGCCATCGACGAATTTTTGCGCCTCGCCCTGCGCACCGAGAAAGAGGGGAGTTTCTCGCTCGCCGGCTTTCTCGCCGATCTCGAAGGGATCGATCTTTCGATCAAGCGCGACATGGAGACGGGCAGCGATTGCGTGCGCGTCATGACCATCCATGCCGCCAAGGGCTTGGAAGCGAAGATCGTCTTTCTGCCCGACACCTGCGGCGTGCCAAGCGGGCGGCACGACAGTAAGATTCACGTCTTGGAGGGCGGCGGCGCGCCTGTGCTCGCCTGGTCGTCGCGCAAGGACGCCGATCCACAAGCCGTAGCGGCGGCCCGCCAGAAGGCGCGCGCCGAGGCGGAAGACGAACATCGCCGCCTGCTCTATGTCGCGATGACGCGCGCCGAGGAGCGGCTCTATATTGGCGGGTATCGCGGCAGTACCGAGCCAAACGGGCTTGCCTGGAGCCAAATGATCGGTGCTTCGCTCGGCGAGAATTTCGTCGCGTTTCCGGCCTTCTGGGACCAGAGCGAGACGATCCGGCGATGGCTCGCGCCGGGCAAGCTTGCAGCAGGAATCGCCGCCGGGCGCGAACGCGCCGCAGAGCACGTCGATCTGCCGGCGTTTCTGACGCGAGCGCCGCCACGCGAGGCCATGCCGCCGCCGCCGCTCAAACCTTCGAGCGCGCTCGCCGCGGCGGACGCGATCGAACCGCAAAGCGCCGACACGCTGCCCCGCGCCGCACTGGAGCGCGGACGGCTGATGCATGTGCTGTTGCAGCATCTGCCGGATGTCGCGCCGGATGCACGCCGCGACGCGGCACGCGTCTTTCTCGCCGCGCGCGCCGACGAACTCGATGCGGACGCCCGTGACGCACTCATCGGCGAGGCGCTCGCCGTGCTGGAGACGCCGTCGCTTGCCGATCTTTTCGGCCCGCGCGCCCGCGCCGAGGTGGCGGTCGTCGGACACATCGCCGGCCCGCAGGCGCGCGCGATCAGCGGGCAGATCGACCGGATCGTCGAAGCCGAAGGCGAAGTGATCGTCGCCGACTTTAAGACCGGCGCGCCGTGCACCGCGACGGCGATGCCGGCCGCC
>JASHUD010000247.1 GCA_030040215.1 Methylovirgula sp. | reverse complement strand
GGAATCGGGCGCCCTTACATCCTGCCGGACGAGGAAGTCTCGCGCATCGTCGAACGGTTTAAGTTTTATGGATATCATCCTGAAAAGAAAAAGGCTTCCGTTCTGGCCAAGGTCCCGGTCTCGAAACCGCGCAAGCCGCAGGCCGGCCATAAGGCAAAGCCGAAACGTAAGCCACGAACATAGGCTCGAGACCGCTTACCAGGTTGCGGTATTCGGCATCGAAGCCCAAGGCTCCTCGGGGGCTTTTGCGCCGCCCTTTTGGAGAAGTTCGATCGAGATTTGATCCGGAGAGCGAATGAAAGCCATGTGGCCGTCGCGCGGCGGCCGGTTGATCGTCACCCCGGCTTTCATAAGCTTGTCGCAGGTCGCATAAATATCTTCGACCGCGAACGCCAGATGACCAAAATTGCGGCCGCCGGTATAGACTTCCGGGTCCCAATTGTAGGTGAGTTCAATGAGCGGCCGTTGTGTCTGCCCGGCGCGCTCGGCATCGCCGGGCGCGGCGAGATAGACGAGCGTATAGCGGGCTTTTTCGTTGTTGATCCGGCTCATTTCGACGAGGCCGAGTTTGGCGCAATAGAAATCCAGCGCCTCGTCGAGGTCGGCCACGCGGACCATCGTATGCAGGTATTCCATATTGCCTCCGTGCTCGCGGGAGCGAAGCTCCGGCCGTGGTCTTACCGGCGCGAGAGCGCGGTTTGCCGGCGAGATCGCGGCACTGATAAGCCGTATCCTAGCGGGCTTGGCAAGATATTCGTCGAAGACTGATCGGGATGGCCATGGATAAGGCCCAAAGCATCAAGGAACGCGCCGCGCTCAGCTCCGCGGCCGCAAGCGCGTTGCTGACGATCGGCAAATTCGTTGCCGGCCTTTCCTCCGGATCGCTCGCTCTGCTCTCCGAAGCGGGCCATAATTTTGCCGACACCGGCGTCACGCTGCTCACCTATTACGCCGTGCGCATTAGCGGCAAACCGGCCGACGAGGAGCACAATTACGGCCACGCCAAGGTCGAGACGCTCACCGCACTCGCCGAAACCGCCTTTCTCTTCACCTTGGCCATCTTCATTCTTTTCGAGGCTATCAGACGGCTGCACGAGCGGGTGGAAATCGACGCCAATATTCTCGCCTTTGGTATTCTCGTCATCTCGATCGTCGTCGACGTCGCACGTTCGATCATCCTATCGCGCATCGTACGCGAAACGAAGAGCGACGCGCTGGCTGCGGACGCCCTGCATTTCGGTTCCGATATCGTCGGCTCCTGCTTCGCCCTGCTCGGACTCATCGCGGCGCGCTTCGGGTATCCGCAAGGCGACGCGCTGGCCGCGCTCGCGGTTGCCGTGTTTATTGCCGCGGTCGGCTATAGGCTCGGGCGGCGCGCCGTGGACAGCCTTATCGACGCGGCGCCGAAGGGGCTGGCACGCGACGTGCGCGCGGTCGCCACGAATGTTCCCGGTGTGATCGAAGTCGACGACGTGAGATTGCGCCCGGCTGGCGCCGAAGTGCTCGGCGACATCGAAATTTCCGTGTCGCGCACGTTGCCGCTCGAAAAGGTAACGGCGATCAAAGACGCCGTCAGCGCCGCCATTGCCGCCGCACGTCCGGACGTGAAGCTAACCGTTACGACCACGCCGGTTGCCCTCGATAACGAGAGCATCCTCGAGCGCGTCCTGCTGATCGCCGCAAAGCGTCGCGCTTCGGTCCATAACATCATTGTGCAGCAAGTTGCCGGCCGAACTTCGCTCAGTTTCGACGTCGAGGTCGACGGGTCCATGCCGCTCGGCCACGCACACGCAATCGTCTCCGGACTCGAATCCGATGCGCACAAGGAGCTGGGACCCAGAATCGAGGTCGAGACGCATATCGAACCGCTCGAGCCGCGCGCATTGCCCGGCCGGGACGCGCCGGAAGATGTGCGCAAGGCGATCGCTGCGGCGCTGATCAAATCGGCGGCCGGCAAAATCGTCGCAATTCACAAAGTCCGGGTGCGGCAGACGCCGGGCGGACTGATCGTCAATTACCATTGCCGTGCCGATGCGGCGCTCACCGTCGATCAGGTACACAACGCGGTCGACGAAGTCGAGGACCTGGTAAAGGCCGAATTCCCGACCATTCTGCACATCATCGGGCATGCCGAGCCGTTGCACTAGCGGCGCGCTAAGAGGCTTAGGATTGGCGGTCCCGGACGGCGTTCGGCCGTGGTGTCCGGCCAAGGGGGCCTATTAAGCCTCCTGTGAAAAGCACGAATTGGGCGAGCCTGCATGTTCGAGCTTTTGCGCACCCGCCGTTTCGCACCGCTCTTCTGGTGCCAATTTCTTTCCGCCTTCAACGACAATTTCGTGCGCAATATGCTCGCGATGCTCGTTCTGTTCCAGCTCGGCGGAAAAGATACGGGCGTGCTGATTACCCTGGCGATCGGAATTTTCACCCTGCCCTCCATCCTACTCTCGGCGCTGGCCGGCGATATTGCCGACGCGCACGACAAGGCGGCCGTCGCGCGCGCTTTGAAATTCGCGGAGATCCTCGTGCAAATCCTCGCCGCGGCGGGGATTTGGCTCGCCTGCCTGCCTCTGCTCTACGTGGCGCTCTTTGGCCTTGGCGTGATCGCAACGCTGTTCGGCCCGGTAAAATACGGGCTCCTGCCGGACCATTTGAAGCGCCATGAGCTTGTTGCCGGCAATGCGCTCGTCGAAAGCGCTACGTTCCTCGCCATCCTCTTCGGGCTTATCGCCGGCGCGTTCGCGGCAAGCCGGAACGTGCCGCCGCAAGCCGTCGCTTTGCTGCTGATGATCATCGCGCTCGCCTCGTTTGCGACGAGTTGGTTCATTCCGCCGACCGGCGTCGGCGCATCCGGCCTGCGCGTTCGCGCCAACGTCGTGGCATCGACCGTTTTGCTGCTTGGCGAGCTGCGCTGCGGGCTCTTTCTATGGCACAGCGCCCACGCGCTTTCCTGGTTCTGGCTGACGGGCGCGGTCGCGATATCTCTCGTGCCTGTCGCGGTGCGCCATGCAACTGGTGGCGGCATCGAAGTGGAAGCGGCGATCAGCGCGTTGTTCGCAATCGGGATCGGCGCCGGTTCGCTCGCCGCGGCGCGAATTTCCGGCGGCCGCATCGCCCTGACGCCCACGCCGCTTGCGGCGCTCGGCATGGGAATTTTTCTCGTCGCGCTCGGCTTGGCGACAAGAGGAATTGCGGCGCCCACGGCCGCTGACGTGTCGCTCGTCGCGTTTCTAATGAGTCCGCGCGGCCTGTTCATCGGCTTCGCCGTTCTGGGCCTTGCCGCCGCCGGCGGTCTTTTCACGGTGCCTTTGTTCGCCGCCGTGCAAGCCGTCGCGGCGCCGGAGCGGCGCGCCCGCACGATCGCCGCCGTCAACATTCTGAATGCCCTCTACATCATCGCCGGGACGCTGCTCACGGCTTTGCTGCAGAGCCGCCTCTTCGGATTATCCGAACCGTTGCTCCTGGCTTTGCTGGGCATTTTCAATTTCGGCGCCGCGGCCTATGTGCAACAGGCGATCCTTCCTTTGGCGCGCAAAGGCAACGCATAATTCGCTCAAATTGCGCAGGGTTTGCGTGGCGCAGCCGAGGCTCTATGATCGATCTTCCTATCCCCGGCATTGTTGATCCTCCAAGGCCTTCATGCGCACCGAGATAGCCAAGCCGATCCGGCTCGCCGACTATCGTCCGCCGGATTACCTGATCGACACGGTCCATCTCGACCTCGGGCTCGACCCGCGCGCGACGCGGGTCGTCGCGCGGCTTTCGATCCGCCCCAACCCGAAAGGACGCAGCGGCGCCGATCTGACGCTCGACGGCGACGGGCTGAACGTGAAGCGCCTCGTGCTCGACGGCAACGAAATCGACGTGCGGGCCAATTTCGTCACCCCCGACGCATTGACAATCGCCCATCCCCCGCCGCGCCCGTTCACGTTGGAGGTCGAGACCGAGATCAATCCTTCGGCCAATACGTTTTTGATGGGGCTATATCGCTCCGGCTCGGCCTATTGCACGCAATGCGAGGCAGAAGGTTTTCGGCGCATCACCTATTTCCTCGATCGTCCCGACGTGCTCAGCGTCTATACGACCAGACTCGAAGCGGAAATCGCCGAGGCGCCGGTCTTGCTCTCGAACGGCAACCTGATCGAAGCCGGAAAGATCGACGGCACTACGCGGCACTACGCGGTTTGGCACGATCCCTATCCCAAGCCCTGCTATCTGTTCGCGGTCGTCGGCGGCGACCTCGGCTCGATCCATGACTGGTTCGTCACCGCCTCCGGGCGCCGAGTGGCGCTCCGCATCTATGTCGAGCATGGCAAGGAGGAGAGCGCGCTTTATGCGATGGACGCGCTCAAACGCGCCATGCGCTGGGATGAAGCGGCGTTCGGGCGCGAATACGATCTCGACGTGTTCAACATCGTCGCCGTTTCCGACTTCAACATGGGCGCGATGGAAAATAAGGGCCTCAACGTCTTCAACGACAAATACGTGCTGGCCTCGCCGCAGACCGCGACCGACACCGATTATGCGCAAATTGAAGCGGTGGTCGCGCACGAATATTTCCACAACTGGACCGGCGACAGGATCACCTGCCGCGATTGGTTTCAGCTATGCCTCAAGGAAGGCCTGACCGTATTCCGCGATCACGAGTTCTCGGCCGACCAGCGCTCGCGGGCGGTACGCCGCATCGCCGACGTCAGGACCTTGCGGGCCCAGCAGTTCCCCGAAGACGCGGGGCCGCTTGCGCATAATGTGCGCCCGGATTCCTACTTTGAAATCAATAACTTCTATACTGCGACGATCTATGAGAAAGGCGCCGAGATCATTCGCATGCTGAAAGTGCTGGTCGGCGCCGACGCGTTTCGAAAAGGCATGGACCTCTATTTCGAGCGCCATGACGGCACCGCCGCGACGGTCGAGGATTTCCTCGCCTGTTTCACCGCGAGTTCGGGTCGCGATCTCGATCAGTTTTCGCTCTGGTATCGCCAAGCGGGGACGCCGCTCGTCGAAGTCGAATCCGTCTATGACGACCGGGCGCAAACGCTTACGCTCGACTTTCGCCAAAGCTGCAACAAGACGCCCGGGCAGGACGATAAAAAACCGCTGGTCATCCCGATCGAGCTGGGGCTCGTCGGCGAGGCGGGAAAGAATTTCGCGCTCGTCACCACCGCCGACAACGGTGCGAGCGAGACGGAAATTTCGAGCGGCGTCATCGAACTCTCGACCCCGCATCGCCGTCTGACTTTTCACAATTTGCCGTCACGCCCGGTAGCGTCGCTGCTGCGCGGCTTTTCGGCCCCGGTGCGGCTCGCTCAGCCGGCAAGCGAAAGCGATCTCGTCACGCTCACCGCCTACGACAGCGACAGTTTCAACCGCTGGCAGGCCTCGCAGACCTACGCGACGCGCCTGCTCCTGCGTTCGGTCGATCTCATTCGCGCCGGCCAAGCGCCCGCGTTCGATCCCAATTTTGCGACGGCACTGCGTCTGGCGCTGGCGGGAAGCGCCGCCGACCCGGCATTCGACGCGCAAGTGATTACGCTGCCCGGCGAGGCGGACATCGCCCGCGAGATTGGCGCGAACGTCGATCCCGATGCGATCTTTATGGCCCGCAAAGCGCTGCGTGAAGCGATCGGCGGCGCCTTGGCGCGCGAGCTTCTCGCGGCGTACGAGGATTTGACCGAAAATGGCTCGTATTCGCCGGATGCGGCGGCGGCCGGCCGCCGCGCGCTGCGCAACGCCGCGCTCGATCTCTACGCAGCCGCCAATCCGGATGCGGGATTAGACCTCGCGCTGCGCCAATTCGACGGCGCGCAGTTCATGACCGACAAGATCGCCGCGCTCGGGGTCGTTGCGATGCAGCCCGGCGCAGCGCGCGAGGCGGCGATCGAATCCTTCTATCGTTCCTACGCCGGCGAGCCGTTGGTGATCGACAAATGGTTCGCTTTGCAGGCGATGATTCCCGAACGGGATACGTTGGCGCGGGTAAAGAGACTGATGGACCACCCGGCCTTTTCGCTTGCCAATCCCAACCGGGTGCGCGCTTTGATCGGCGCTTTCGCATCGGGCAATCAGACGCAATTCAACGCCGCGGACGGCAGCGGCTACGAGTTCATCGCCGCGATCGTCCTGGTGCTGGACGCCAAAAATCCGCAAGTTGCTGCGCGGCTTCTTGGAGCCTTCAAAAGCTGGCGGGCGCTGGAGGAACGGCGGCGCACCCATGCCGAGGCGGCGCTGCGGCGCGTCGCGGCGGCCGCGCATCTATCGCCCGACGTCAAGGACATCGCCGAGCGCTCGCTCGCCTAGCTCCTCTTTGCGGCGCGAATTGAACGGCCGATCAAATTTCATTTCAGGATTCATTAACTACTGGACAAATCGCCGGGCTCGGATTCAGATGGAACTGATTCGGAGGGATGCGGCACATCGATCCGAATCGATTTCGAGGGGGCCCTGCTATGATCCGTGCGGATGCGGCGGAAGCGTTTGCGCATGCGAGTTTGTCGCTAGCTTCGGCGCCAAACCGGCGAATCGTCCAGCAGCCTCCGTTTCAATTCGAACCTTTGCTGCATCGCGCCGTCCCGGCAATGATCGCGGTGTTCCTCGCCGCGTTGACCGCGGCCGCAAGTTTCCTCCTCCTCGAAGCGCATGACGCCGCGGTCAACCGGGCGATGTTGGATCTCGATCTCGTCGCCGCGGCAACGACCAACGATTTCGTGGCGGCAATCGAAAAGGCCGCCGCCGAGGATCCGACCAAGACGCTGATCCAATCCTTGCCCGGCCAGGCGTTTGCGCAGGGCGAGCGCGTGCTCGTCAGCAACGACACGGGAACGATCGTCGCCGTATACCCGCCCGAAATCGGCGTCGGGAGCGCCCTTCTCGATCGACTCGGCAGCAACCAGCCGCTCACCACTCTGGCCGAAAAAGCCGGCGTTCTGCGCATCACCCTCGCCGATGGAACCGACGCGCTGGCGACGGTGCGGACGCTAAAGGCGCCGCTGGGGCAAATCGCTTTCATTCATCCGATGCATGCGGTTCTGGCGGAATGGCGCAGCATCGCACTGCGTTGCGCCATCGCGCTTCTCATGACTATTCTCGTCGTCTGCTCGCTCGCCTTCGCCTATCTCTGCCAGGCGGCGCGCGCCCGCAAAGCGGATCTTGCCTGCAGACGCATCGGCACGCGCATCGACACGGCGCTCAGCCGCGGCCGCTGCGGACTTTGGGATTGGGACGTATCGCGCGGGCGGATTTATTGGTCCGATTCCATGTACGAAATCCTCGGCATGCGGCGTGCCGGACGTTTTTTGTCGTTCGGCGAGATCAACGCCTTGATCCATCCGCAGGACGGCGATCTCGCCCACATGACCGAAATGGCCGCCGCATCGAAGACCCATGCGATCGACCACGCATTTCGAATCCGCAACGCCGACGGAGACTGGACGTGGCTGCGCGCCCGCGCCGAGCTTGTCCGCGAGGAGGCCGGCCGGCCGCCGCACCTCGTCGGCATCGCCGTCGACATTTCCGAGCAGAAAATGCTCGCCGAGCGGACCGCGACCGCCGACATGCGGCTGCGCGACGCGCTCGAAGCCGTCTCCGAGGCTTTCGTCCTCTGGGACAGGAACAATCGGCTCGTCATGTGCAATTCCAAGTTTCAGCGCTTCCACAATCTGTCGAGCGAAGCGGTCGTGGCCGGGCTCACTTATCGAGAGGTCATGGCCAACGGCGCGCCGCCGGTGGCGCAAATCACCTTCGACGATCACTCGCCGGCCGACGCCAAGACCTATGAGGCGCGGCTCGCGGACGGGCGTTGGCTGCAAATCAACGAGCGCCGCACCAAGGATGGCGGCTACGTCTCGGTCGGCACCGACATCACCGCGCTGAAGCGCCACGAAGAGCAATTGATGGATTCCGAGCGCCGTCTCATGGCGACCGTGGCGGATCTGCGCA
>JASHUD010000246.1 GCA_030040215.1 Methylovirgula sp. | reverse complement strand
GCCGAGCACGAACAACCGCTTCATTCTTCTCCTCCGCGCCGTTCTCGCAGCGGCCGGGACTTGCGTGTCCTTTTGGGGGGAAAGAACACAAGATTGGCGTTGGCGACAAGCCCTTTGTCGGCGCGACTGCGTGCGGAGACCCGGGGCGGACCGGCGCAAGGGCTCGAAATACCGCGCTTCGGGCGCCCGCTAGGCCGGAGTCACCGGATCTCCGGTTCTTTCCAGGAGCCGGCCGGCGGCGGCGCGCGCCTCTTCGGTGACCGTGGCGCCGGCCAGCATCCGCGCGATCTCTTCGCGGCGCGCGTCTTTGGCGAGATGCGCGACGCGCGTTGCGACCCGTTTGCCCTTGTCGGTCGCATCCTTGACGATGCGAAAATGACCGTCGGCCTGTGCCGCGACCTGCGGCACATGGGTGACGGCGAGGACCTGCACGTCGGCGGCGAGCCGCGCCAAACGTTGCCCGATGGCGTCGGCCACCGCGCCGCCGACGCCGGTGTCGATCTCGTCGAAGACCAAGGTCGGCGCCGAGCCGCGGTCGGCAAGCACTACCTTCAGCGCCAGCATGAACCGGGCGAGCTCGCCGCCCGAGGCGATTTTGGCGAGCGGACCGGGAATGGTACCGGGATTCGTCCGCACCCAGAACTCGAGCTGATCGATGCCGTCGGGACTCGGCGCGGTGACTTCGGAACGGAAATTGACGCGGAACTCCGCCCCGTCGAGCTTCAGCGGCTTAAGTTCGGCATTGACGGCGGCTTCGAGATCGCGCGCCGCGCCTTTGCGAGCCGCCGACAAACTCAGCGCCTCCCGTTTGTATGCGGCGGCCGCCGCTTGCACCGCTTCGCCGAGTTGTTGCAGCCGCGCTTCGCCGGCGTCGAGCACGGCGAGATCGGCGGCAATCCGTTCGGCAAGAGTGGCAAGCGAATCGACGCCGACCGCGTATTTGCGGCCGGCGGCGCGCAGCGCGAAAAGCCGCTCCTCGACCCGCTCCAATTCGCCGGCATCATGCGCGGCTACGCGCAAGGCTTGCTCCACCGCCTGGCTTGCCGCATCGAACGCCGCGAAAGCGGCATCGAGCGCGCCCACGACCGGATCGAGCAGCTCCGGCGCCTGCGCCCGCCTTCGCTCGAGACGCCGCAAGGCGGAGGAAACGGCAGCGAGCGGCGCGCCTTCGCCGGCGACAGCGTCGGCCGCATCGCGCAGCTCGGCGCTGACCTTTTCTGCCTGCATCATGGCGGTCCGGCGCTCGGCAAGTTGCACCTCTTCGCCGGGCTTGGGCGCCAAGGCGACGAGCTCGGCGTGCGCATGGCGCAGATAATCGGCGTCGGCGCGCGCCTTTGCGAGCCGCTCTTCCTCGCTGGTTCGCTCCGCCTCGACTTCACGCAACGATGCGAATGCGGTTGCGACGCGGCCGCGTGCTTCGAGGAGTCCGCCGTACGCGTCGAGCAGGCGGCGATGGACGTCGGCGTCCATCAGGGCGCGATCATCGTGCTGGCCGTGGATCTCGACAAGATCGGAAGCGATCGCGCGCAGACCCTGCGCGCTCACCGGCTGATCGTTGACGAAGGCGCGGGTACGGCCGTCCGCCATCTGTACGCGGCGCAGAATGAGCTCGCCTTCGGTGACGATGTCCTGGGCGCGCGCCGCGGCGATCGCCGGGTGATCGGCGGAAAGCTCGAAAACGGCGGCAACCTGCCCTTGCCCTTCTCCTTGCCGGACGAGCGAGCCGTCGCCGCGCGCCCCGAGGCACAAAGAGAAAGCATCGAGCAGAATCGATTTTCCGGCGCCGGTTTCGCCGGTGAGCACCGTGAGGCCACGTCCGAATTCCAGATCGAGCTTGTCGATCAACACGATGTCGCGAATGGCGAGCTCAACGAGCATGGGACCGCCGGGACAGAAATGGGAAGGAAAAGCAGCCGAGCGGGGCGATCAGAACCCCGAATCACGCCGGAATCAAGCACACCGCGGCCCAATCGGGTAAGAAGACAGAATGCGCCTCGGGTGCCTCAGCCAAGGTGAAAGACCTTGGAAATCCAGGAGGTCGGATCCTCGTGCGGCTTCAGACCGCCTTGCTGTAGATCCGCGTAGGCGTCCTTGTACCAAGGCGAATCCGGAAAATTGTGACCGAGCACCGCGGCCGCCGTTTGCGCCTCGTTGTTGATGCCCAGCGCGAGGTAGGCTTCGGTGAGGCGGAGCAGAGCTTCCTCGGCGTGGCGGGTCGTCTGATATTTTGCCAGAACGTCGCGGAATCGATTGATCGCCGCGACGTAATCCCGCCGCTTCAGATAGTACCGGCCGATCTCCATCTCCTGGCCGGCGAGTTGATCGCGGGTGACCTGCAGTTTGTAGCGCGCATCATCGACATATTGGGAGTTCGGGAATTTGTCGATGATCTGCTGGAAGACGACAGAAGCCTTCCGGGCGCGGTCTTGATCGCGGCTGATGTCGGGAATCTGATTATAGTAGGACATCGCCTCAATGTAATAAAGGTAGTCGAGGTCCGGGGCGTCGGCATAATGGCCGATGTAGCGCTGCGCGGTGCCGATCGCATCGTCGAAGTTACCGCCCTGATATTGGCTGAACGCCGTCATCAACAGCGCTTTGCGCTCCCACTGCGAGAACGAGTATTCCTTCTCGAGTTCTTGAAACTTCTTGGTGGCTTTGTCGTAATCGTGACCTTTCAGGTAGGCGAGACCCTCGTCGTAGAGCATCTCGGGCGGCGTATCGGGAATGACCTTCGTCTCATATTTCTCGCCGCCGAAGAGACGCATCGGGTTCAGCGAGTCAAGCGAATCGAAGGAGGACGAACAGGCTGCGGCCGGCAAGGCCAGAACCGCCGCCGCGATCAGCCGGCTGAACCCGTGTGCGCCGAAAAGGCGCGAAGCAAAATTCCAAAGCGGCAAAGGAATGAATGACATGCGCGACTCGAAGCAAAATCCCAACGGAACGGCGCGCTAGCTTTAGCGCAAGATGACGCCGGATGCTACGGTTCGATGCGCGGCATTTCTGTGGCAACCGCGGGAGGGAATTCCGCGGCACCCGAGCAGAGGAAACGGAGAATCCGCGCTCGTGCAAGCACGAGATCGCCGACCGGCTCGCACAAACTTACCGCGGCAGCGCGCGCAACCGATGGATCCTAATGGCGGCGTAAAGGTTCACCAAATCACGCTTTTTTACGCCCGGTTACGCATCTCCCCGCGGCGCGCCACCGCTCGCTGGATGATCAGTTCGACTGACGACGCAAGAAAGCGGGAATTTCGAGCTGGTCTTCTTCGATGGCACGCGGCACGAGGCGGCCCTGCGGGTCGAGCGATTGCTGCCGCGGCGCCGGGGCACTGCGCTTGCCGTATTCGGTATGCACCGGATTGGGTTGCGCGGCCCGCATCGCCGGCACTTGCGACGGCGGTTTCGGTTCGCGTCCGGCCATACTGGGCCCTTCCTGGCGGCTGACGCCGAAGGCCGCGAGCCGTTCGAGCAAGGTACGCCGTTTCGTCTCACTGTGCTGCTCGCCGGTCGGTTCGCCGCGATGTGCGCGGATTTGCTTCTGTCCGGGCATCGGCAAATCTTCGATCTGCGGCATGCGCTGCGGACGAATGATCGGCGACTCCGCTGCCGGCGGGATAAAAGGCCCGGCGGCGTAAGGTTCGCTCTTCGGCTCCGGCGCGGCGCTGAGCTCGGCATGATGACGCGTCTGCGGCGCGATGGGCTGAAGGTGGACGCCGCGCGTCGTGCCGGCTTGATGGTAGGCGGGTCCGGCATAGGACGGTTGCGGAGGCTCCGCGGCATCGCGCGATTCCTGCGTGATCGC
>JASHUD010000245.1 GCA_030040215.1 Methylovirgula sp. | reverse complement strand
ACGTTGACTTCAGGGGCGAAGTGGACCTTTTCGTGGCGGCCCGTTCGGGCAGCGATCTTGCGGCGATTTTGGTGAGGACATGAACGATTGCATCGAACTATTGCGTACCCGCCGTTCCGCGCCACCCGTGCTTCTAACGGGTCCCGGCCCCACGCAAGACGAGCGCGATCTTCTGCTGACGATTGCCGCGCGCGTTCCCGATCACGGCAAGCTGGTGCCGTTCCGCTTTATCGTTTTCGAGGGCGCCGGGCGCGACGAAGCGGGGGCGATCTTCGCCGCGCGGTTCGCCGAGCTTAATCCGGATGCGGACCAGGCGCGTATCGAAGCGGAACGCAAACGCTTCTGCGCGCCGCTCGTTATCGGCGTCGTCTCGCGCGCCGCCCCGCACGAGAAGATTCCGGAGTGGGAACAAATTCTCTCGGCCGCCGCCGCCTGTATGAACCTGGTGATCGCCGCCAATGCGCTTGGCTTTGCGACTTCCTGGATTACCGAATGGTACGCGTACGACCGCGCCGTCTTGGAACGCTTCGGTCTTGCGCGACACGAAAAGATCGCCGGCTTCGTCCATATCGGCCGGCACGCCGAACCGCGCGAGGATCGGCCGCGGCCGCGATTGGCCGACATCGTTACGGTTTTCGGTGTGTGAGCCTCAAGCGAAGAACGTGTTGATGAGCGCGGCCTGATCGGCGTCGAGCGCGAGCTTGCCGGCAAACCCGTCGCGCTGGGCCGCCTCGCATGCCGCCTTGAGGCCGCCGCGATCGAGGTCCGCGTAAACGCTGTCGATGGCCGCTACGCCGGCTGCCTTGGCCGCCATCAACGTAAGGCTGCGGGCTAGCGCGTAGGGCCCCGTCATGCTGCCGTCCGGCGGTCCCTTCGCGCCGATCGCCATGGCGAGTTCCTCCGGCCCCCAACAGAGCGCCAGCAGACGGCGGCTCGCGCCGGCATAGGTGCCCATTTTGAAGATCGCGGCCGGGGTTTGCGCGGCGACGGCGATGATCCGCGTGCTTCCATCGGCGAGATCGTATTCCGCTTCGCGCAACGCGAGCTTGGCGCCGAGATGCTGGATGTCGGCGCCGCCGCGCGATTTGGCCAACACGATCCCGTCCGGCGCGCCTTTCATCACGGCGTCGAGATCGGCGTCGATCTTGCCGCTTTCAATTGCGTGGGGGCAAACGTAAATGGGCGTCCTGCGCGCCTCCTGCAGCGTCGCGAGCGCCAATTTGCGCGCCCGCGGCGCTGACGCGCCTCCGAGGTCGAGCCAGAGACAGTCGGCTTCGCTTTGCAGCGCCGCTTCGAGCTTTTTCGCGTCATCGGCGGGGACGAGCAGATGGGAACGCATAAGGTTCTTTCGAAGCGAGATAGGCCTTCGGCCGGGTCGGGCGCAGCGATCTTATCCCGCCCGAGTTCGCTTCGCCTCGCTTAGAGCATCGGCAGGTCTTCAGCGCCAGCCCGGTGCCGAATTGCCCTTTAAGGGACCATTTACCATGATCGATGATCTTGAAGGGAATTGAGCCATGGCTTGGCCTGGGTTTTGCCGCCGGCGCGGACCGCATCATGATCGTTCGTCGATTTCTCCAATGGACGCGTACCGCGGCGGCGAGCGAGCGGGCAGGTGCGGCAGGCGCCTTGGCACGCGCCTACCTTTATGGCGATCTCGCGGAGGACGAGCGGGAAGAGGCGTTGCTCGTTCTGACCGGACTGCTCGACGATGCCTCGCCGCTGGTACGTCAGGCGCTTGCCGAGAATTTTGCGACCGCACCCGAGGCGCCCCGCAACATCGTTCTCGACCTCGCCGACGATCAGTCCGATGTCTCCGCGATCGTTCTTCGCCACTCGCCGCTTTTATCGGACTCCGAGCTCATCGACTGCGCCGCGATCGGCGATGCGATCGCCCAATCGGCGATTGCGCTGCGGCCGCGTCTCTCGGCGGCGGTGGCGGCGGCGATCGCCGAAGTCGGCGCCTGCGAAGCGCTCATTTCGCTGGCCGTCAATCCCGGTGCCGACCTGCCGGAATTCTCGATGCGCCGCATGGTCGAGCGTTTCGGCTTCGACGGCGAAATGCGCGAGGCGCTGCTGTCGCGGCCGAACTTGCCGGTGGCGCTGCGTGCCGATCTCGTCGCAGCCACCGCCGACAGTCTCGCCGCGTTCGTGACCGGACGCAATTGGATGTCGCTCGAACGGGCAAATCGGGTCACGCGCGAGGCCTGCGAGCAGGCGCATGTGATCATCGCGGCGACGGAAACGACCGAAACCGGCGCGGCGCGGCTCGTCGCGCATCTGCGCGCCGCCGGACAATTGACGGCAAGCCTGTTGCTGCGCGCTTTGCTCAGCGGCAACGTAGGCCTGTTCGAGGCGGCGCTCGCCGAGCTCGCGGAGCTTCCTTTGGCGCGGGTAAAGGGCCTGACGCGCGATTGGCGCAGCGCCGGCTTCGCGGCGCTCTGCCGCAAGGCGGGCCTTTCCGACGCGCTTTTGCCGGCGTTCCGCGCCGCCGTCGAAGCGCTCGCCCTCGTCGAAACGGGTGAGGAAAGCAGCGCCTCGCTCTCGCGGCTGCGGGTCGAGCGCGTGCTCACCGCCTGCAGAGCGGAAAACAGCGGCGAGCTCGATCGATTGCTCGCGGTCCTGCGCCGATTCGAGGTCGAAGCGACGCGCCAAGCGGCACGCGATTTCTCCGCTGCGGTGCCGGAAGACGGCGCCGAATCGATGCAACCGCTACTGCTGCCGATGCCGCAAGAGCCGCCGCTGCTTCTCGCCGATTGCGAGGCCGAAGAATTTTGTGAGACGGAAGAATTGCCGGCCGTCTCGAACGAAAATTTCCGGCGCATCGAACCGCGCTTCTTCAGCGTCGATATCGAAGCCATCGAAAGGGAGCTCGCGGCGGCCTGAGCCCGCTCACTTATCCGCCATCAAGCCGGCAAGCTTCACGGTTTGCAGCAGGATAATCGTCTTGGCGTCGATGATTTCGCCGCGCTCGATCATCTTGAGGGCGTCGTCGAGGCGCGGCTCGAGCACTTCGATGTCTTCGTCGGGGAGGCCGCCCCCGGGACCGATACGGTCGGCCGGAGAATAGCGGGCAACGTAAAAGTGCAGACGTTCGCCGACGGCGCCCGGACTCATGAAAGCCTCGAAAAGAAACTGCGGATCTTTGATCGCAAAACCGGTTTCTTCTTCGACTTCCAGGCTGATGCGCCGGGCGGCGTCCATGCCTTCGAGCTTTCCGGCGCAGGCTTCGATCGTCGTCTCGCGTCCGCAGGCGAGATAGACGGGCAGACGAAACTGGCGCACCAGAAGGACGCAGCCGCGCCCCGGATCGTACGGCAAAATCGCCGCCGCGTCGCCGATGTCATAGACTTCGCGGCGGAGCTCCTGCATCCCGCCGTCGAAGCGGCGGCGCCGGAACGCGATCTCCTGGAGAAGACCGAAGCCGCGCGACAGAGTCGCGCGGTCGAGGATCGTGATTGCTGGCATGTTCAATGGCCGAATTGTTCGCGCAAAATGCGTTCGTCGAGCGAATGGCCCGGATCGTGGAGAATGATCAGGCTGGTCGCATGGTCCATGCCGATTTCGACCTTGGCGACGTCGCGGAACTCGAAATGATCGGCGACGGCGGAGACCGGCCGTTTGTCGGCTTCGAGAATGTCGAGCGTCACATGCGCGGTATCGGGCAACAGCGCACCGCGCCAGCGGCGCGGCCGGAACGCCGAGATCGGGGTCAGCGCCATCAGCGGAGAATCGAGCGGCAGGATCGGCCCGTCGACCGAAAGGTTATAGGCGGTCGAGCCGGCGGGCGTCGCGACGAGCAGTCCGTCGGCGACAAGCTCGGCGAGCCGTTCCTTGCGATCGATGCAGATGCGGATCTTCGCCGCCTGATAGGACTGGCGCAGCACCGAGACCTCGTTGATCGCGCAGGCGGTGGCGACTTTGCCGTGCGTGTCGGTCGCCACCATCAGCAGAGGATGGACGACCGACGGCTCGGCCTCCTCGATGCGGAGCGCCAGATCCTCCTCGCGATATTCGTTCATGAGGAAACCGACCGAGCCGCGATTCATGCCGTAGATCGGTTTGCGGCTGCCCATGAAGCGGTGCAGAGTCTGCAGCATCAGCCCGTCGCCGCCGAGCGCGACGATGACGTCCGCCGAAGCCGGATCGCAATTGCCGTAGGTTTGAATGAGCCGGATGCGCGCCTCTTCTGCCTCCGGCGCGCCGGTGGCGAGAAAGGCGATCCGTTTCAAGTTGGGCTTGGCGCCCGCAACACTGGTCATCGGCCCGCTTTCCATGGCTCGGCCCTGACATAGCCGCAAGCCGGGGAAGCGGTAAAGCGGTTCGTGGGCGCCCGGGCAATACACGTTGAAATACCCGGCAGGCGCCTATAGAAGCGGCTCGCGTCTTCTACGCGCCAACGGTGCGCAAGCCGGAACCATGCCCGACTTTCTCCTCGAGCTTTTTTGCGAAGAGATTCCAGCCCGCATGCAGGCGCAAGCGGCGCTGGACCTGAAAAGACTCGTCACCGACGCGCTCGCCGAGCGCAACATCTTCGCCGACTCGGCGGGAAGCTTTGTCACGCCGCGCCGTTTGGCGCTGCATATCGCCGGGCTGCCGGCGCACCAGCCCGCCAGCCGCGAACTCAAAAAGGGCCCGCGCGTCGATGCGCCCGCCGCCGCTGTGCAGGGCTTTCTGAAAAGCGCCGGGCTTGCCTCGCTTGCCGAGGCGCAGATCGAGAAGGATCCGAAGAAAGGCGATTTCTACGTCGCGCACATCGAACGGCCGGGCCGCGACACGGCGGACGTACTCGCCGAAATCCTTCCGCCGATCTTGAAAAGCTTTCCTTGGCCGAAATCGATGCGTTGGGGAGAGGGCTCGGCGCTTCCCGACGCGTTCCGCTGGGTGCGGCCGCTGCATTCGATTCTGGCGACCTTCGGCCCGGAAACGGAAGATCCCGAGATCGTCGCCTTTTCGATCGCCGGCATCGAGGCAAGCAACGTCACCTATGGGCATCGCTTCTCGGCGCCGGCGCCGATCCGCGTCCGCCGCTTCGACGATTATGCGAGCGCCCTCGAAAAGGCCAAAGTGGTGCTCGATCCCGTCCGCCGGCAGGACATCATTCGCTACGATGCCCGCGGCCTCGCGCATGCGCATGGACTCGAGCTCGTCGAAGACGATGCGCTCGTCGAGGAGGTGGCCGGGCTCGTCGAATGGCCGGTCGTGCTGATCGGCGCCTTCGATGCGGCCTATCTCGCTTTGCCGCCGGAGGTGATCCGCGCAACCATACGCACGCATCAGCGCTGTTTCGTGCTGCGCGACGCCTCTAGCGGCGCGCTCGCCGATAAATTCGCGCTCATCGCCAATATCGCGGCATCCGATGGGGGAGCGGCGATCGCCGCCGGCAACGGCCGCGTCGTGCGGGCGCGGCTCGCCGATGCCCGGTTCTTCTATGAGACCGATCTTCATGTGAAACTTGAAGATCGGCTGCCAAAGCTCTTAAGCATCATCTTTCACGAGAAGCTTGGTTCGCAGGGCGAGCGGGTCGAGCGGCTCGTTGCTCTGGCCCGCGTACTGGCGCCGCTGGTCAGAGGCGACGCGCCGGCGGCGGCCCGCGCCGCGCGGCTCTGCAAGGCGGATCTCGTCTCCGAAATGGTCGGCGAATTCCCCGAGCTGCAAGGCATCATGGGCAAATATTATGCGCTCGCGCAGGGCGAGGCGGAGAACGTCGCCGCCGCCATCGAAGAGCATTACAAGCCGCAAGGGCCTGCCGACCGTATTCCGACCGAGCCGGTCGCAATCGCCGTCGCGCTCGCCGACAAGTTCGATACGCTGGTCGGTTTCTTTGCGGTCGACGAACGTCCGACCGGCAGCAAGGATCCGTTCGCGTTACGGCGTGCGGCGCTCGGCATCATCCGGTTGGTTCTCGAAGATGAATTACGCATCCCGATCCGCACGGTGCTTGGGCAGGCATTTGCCGCCTACCGGCGCCTTAGCGGAGCGGTTCGGGCGAACGAGCTTTTCGCGCAGCTCCTGAGCTTCTTCGCCGATCGGCTGAAGGTCTATCTGCGCGACAAAGGGGCGCGCTATGACCTGATCGACGCCGTCTTCGCGCTCGACGGCCAGGACGACCTTTTGCTGATCGTACGCCGCGTCGAAGCGCTCGGCCGGTTTCTCGAAACCGAGGACGGCGCTAATCTGCTCATTGGCTACCGGCGCGCCGCCAATATTCTCCGCGCCGAGGAGAAGAAGGTGACGCTCGAAGAAGCGCGCGCCTATGCCGCGCCATTTGCGCCGGATCGGCTCGTCGCTCCGGAAGAGAAGACGCTGGCGGCGGCGCTTGCCCGGGCCTCGGCCGAGGCGGGCGCGGCGATCGAGGCGGAGGATTTCGCCGCCGCCATGCGGGCGCTCTCGCGGCTGCGCGGCCCGGTCGATCAATTCTTCGAGCGCGTGACGGTGAACACCGAAGACGCGGCGCTGCGGCTCAATCGGCTGCGCCTCCTAAGCGCGCTGCGCGATTCGGTGCATCGGGTCGCCGATTTCTCCAAGATTGTCGGACCGTAGCGGCGGTTTCTTCTGACACCGCCGGCATCGCTGGCGCGATGCTCACTCGACGTCGAGCGGCTCGGTGCCGGTCGGCTTGCCGTCGGGCCCAAGCGTGATCTTTTCGATCCGCTGCTCGGCGCTTTTGAGCAAAGCCTCGCAATGTTTCTTCAGGGCCTCGCCGCGCGCGTAGATCGCGATCGATTCCTCAAGCGCCACCGAGCCCTTTTCGAGCTTCTCGACGATCGCTTCGAGTTGGGCGAGCGCCTGTTCGAACGGCAGCGCCGCGATATCTTCGTTTTCTTCGGCCAATTTTCGCTCTCGTGGATGGACGCGGTCTTATAGCACGGCGGGAGCCGGTCCGCAGGCGGGATTTGCGGGGTTCAATGGAGCTCGATGGCGAACGGTTCGCCTTCGACGCAGTCCGTGCCGCGCCCGATCCGTTCGATCGCCTCGACCATGCGTCCTTCGCGGCCGAGCATCTTGTCGCCCAGCGCGACAAGCCGCGCATTCGGCGTGGCGGTCGGTGAAGCGCGCCGCAGCCGTTGGGCGAGTTCGTCTTCGCGAAGCTGCGGGCTCAATGCGCAGGCGCTGACGTAGGCAGCCGCGGTCGAGCGGCTGACGCCGGCGAAACAATGGATGAGCAACGGCGCTTCGCGGTCCCACAACCGGACGAAATCGAGCAACGCAACGACATGCGCCTCGCTGGCGAGAACTTGCCCTTCCATTTCGGCGGTGATGTCGGAGATGCCGACCAGCAAATGCCGGGCGGGGGGGATCGCGGCCGGGCGGGGGACCTGGATGTCGCCATTGATCAGGCTGACCAGCGTGCGCGCGCCGCTGGCCTTGGCGACATCGGCAACGCGAAACATCGAGCAGACGTGAATGCGCGACATAGGGTTTCCCGCGCCCGGCGATCGGCTTTTTCTGGCGATTCGTCATTAACGAGTCTGCACGCCTAAATGCAATCCGCGTCAGCTTCATGGCGGGCGCTTTGATGGCGGCGCTGCGCTCCGGCTGGGTCGCGCTTAAGTCTCGGAAGCGTCTTTTTTGGGAACGGTTTTGGAAAGTGCGAGCAGGAGTTGAAGTTCCGAGAGAAAGCGTTGCGCCGCCACCTGCGGCGCCCAGGGCTCCCAGGGAGTTCCGCCATAAACGGCGACGAGCGGATCTTCGCGCAGCGGTTCGAACGGGATGCCCAGCACATGGCGCATTTCCGCTTCGGTCCAGCCGACCACACGGACCGCTTCGGTCGCCGCAGCAATGCGGTCGGCCTCTTTGTGCAGGCGCCATTCCGCTTCTGTCCAAGGCGGCAGGCCATAGCGCCGCGCAATCGCCGTTTCGAGCTGCGCGACGAGGTTACGATAGGCAGCGCCGAGAAACGGCTTCAGCACCGAGATGCAATCGAAGCCGAGCAGCCCTTCGTCGGCATCGTGCAGCAATTCGCGCAGATCCGCGCCCGCTTCGCGGCCCGGAACGCGCTGCCGCCGCAAGCCGAGCACGAAGAGCGAATGCTGGGCCACCGACAGCGGCAGGGACCAGGCCGAATGGCCGCCCCAACGGTAGGTCCGGGCAAGACCCAGGGCGAGATCTTCATCCTCCCAATCGAAGGGCGTGGGGTTCAAAAGGTCGAGCCGCTTGCCCGACAAAAGCCGCACCCAGGCGCGCGCCTTGGGCATAAAGTCGTCTCCCTCTTCACAACCACGGCATACCAGGAGGGCCACCATAGGCATTTTGCCGGCGCGGACTTAGAATTTTCGCAGAATTCGAAGGCTGCGCATGGCTCTCGTACGGCGTTTTTTGGAACCGATTGGCGGCAAACGCGGCGCGTCTTCGCCAATTTATATCGATCTTACCGACATCGTCGAACACGCTCTTTGGCACGCAACGGGCGCCGGGATCCAACGCGTTCAGCTCGAAGTGGCAATCAACCTCGTTCGCGCGGATCCGAACGTGACGCCGTTCAGCCTTTGCCGCAATACCTGGCGCGATCTGCGGGCGGTTATCGATGAGACGGAGAACGACAACGAGCAGTTGCACGACCGGCTGCGCGGCTATTTTCCCTATCCTGGTGCGCGGCCGTCGCTTTTCAGGCCGCGATATACCGCGCGGCTGGCGATGGCGCGCCTTGGCGCGCTGCGCGACCGTTTCGTGCTGCGCCCGCCACCGCTGAGCGCCGGCGATACGCTGTTCATCGGCGGCCAGTTCTGGATGAGCAAGACGATTGTCAAACTCTGCCAACGTGCCGCGGCGGGCGGTGCGAACCTGATCGTTCTTTTCCACGATCTCATTCCGCTTACCCATCCGCAGTTCACCGGCCATGATTTTGCCGAGCAATATCGGCGTGTGCTGCGCCTGCCGGCGCATTTCATCGCGACCACTTCCTTCGGCGCGAACGAGCTCGGGGCGGCAAGGAAGCATTTGGGCGCCGCGCCGGCGCCCGTGTCGGTGGTTCCTTTGGCGCATGAATTTCCCGGGGCGCCGCGCAAGGAAACGCGGCTTCGTCCGCCCAAAGAGCTGGCGGAGCTCGCCGACGCTCCTTTCGTGCTCTGCGTCGGAACGGTGGAAGTGCGCAAGAACCATTTGCTGCTCCTCTCCGTCTGGGAGGAACTCGAAGCGGAACTCGGCGCGCGTCTGCCGAAGCTGGTGATTGCCGGACGCCGAGGCTGGAAGGCGGAAGCCGCTCTGCGCAAGCTTGACGCTCTGCCGCGCTGCGGGCGCATCGTCTTTGTGGAAGCACCGAGCGATGCGGCGTTGCGTTGGCTCTATTCGGCCTCTCTGTTCACGATCTTGCCGAGCCTATTCGAAGGCTGGGGCCTGCCGGTCGGCGAGAGCCTGTGGTTCGGCAAAGCCTGCGCGGCCTCGAATACGAGTTCGATCCCGACCGTCGGAGGCGACCTCTGCGTCTATTTCGATCCGCGCGACCCCGCCGCGATCAAAGCCGCGGTACGCCGCCTCCTCGATTCCGACGTTCGCCGGTCTCTCGAGGCGAAGATCGGGGCGGCGAAGCTGCGCACTTGGGCTGAGGTCGCGGCCGATATCGGACGGATCGTCGCCCCGCGCGCCGGCTAACGCTTTGCCAGAGCGCGGCAGGCTTCGTGCCGCCAGCAGCTGAGAAGATGATCGTTCACCATTCCGGTGGCCTGGCAAAAGGCATAGACGATTGTCGGACCGCAGAACTTGAAGCCACGCGCTTTCAAGTCCTTGGCGATCTTCTCCGAGAGCGGCGTCGCCGCCGGGAGCTGTTCGTGGCGGCGAAACCGATTCTCGATCGGTTTGCCATCGACGAAATTCCACAAATAGCGGCCAAAGCCCTCACGTTCCTCCAGCGCGAGATAGGCGCGCGCGGAAGAGACCGCCGCCTCGATCTTGGCGCGGTTGCGGATGATGCCTTGGTCCTGCATGAGGCGCGCGAGCTTCTTGGCGTCGTAGCGGGCGATCTTTTCCGGATCGAAGCGATCGAAGGCGCGGCGGAAGGCTTCGCGCCGGCGCAGAATTGTGATCCACGAAAGCCCCGCCTGGAATCCGTCGAGAATGAACTTCTCGAAGAGCGCCCGGTCGTCGTGCTCCGGCACGCCCCATTCTTCGTCGTGATAGGCGAGATAGAGCGGATCCTGCCCTGGCCACGGGCAGCGCCTCTTGCCGTCGGGATGCACAATCTTCGTCAATGGGGTGGCATCACTTCGAGGGCGGCTTCGCCGGCCCTGAGGCGGATGCCGGCGCTTTTGGCGTCTTCCAGCCGGTCGAGCCGCAGCATGGCCAGGCCTTCCGAACCCGCCGTCGAGCCGACTTGCCCGATGCTGATTTCGCCCATCATCACCTCGCTGCCGGGCCGCGGCGGCGGCCCATCGAAGCGTACCTTCAAGATCCGCTTGCGCGGCGAATTGCGGAACTGAACGCGCGCCACGACCTCCTGGCCTGGATAGCAGCCCTTCCCAAAGTCGACGCCGTTCAGCCAATCGAGATCGGCGTCGTGAACGAAGGCGTCGCCATAGGCGAAGTCGATGCCGCCCTTGGGCACGCCGAGCGCGATGCGGCGCGCTTCGTAGACGGCAAGCGGATCAGGCGCGAAGGCGGCAAGCTTCTCTGGCGCGCCGATGAGCCGGAAGCCGAGCGCCGGCAGGCGCGGATCGGCGAAGCCGACTCCGTCGAATTGGCGCGGCTCGGCGTCGCCCCAGAGCGCCGCGACGGCGAGCCTGTCGCTTTGGTCCTCAATGGCGATCTTGGCGCGCAGCTTATGAAAGCCGAGCTTCTTGAGGAGATCGGCAACCTGGTCTTTGCCGCAGTCGATGAGATAGCCGGCCTCCGGTCCTTCGGGCAGCGGAACCACGAAAAAATCGAAGAGAAGCTTGCCCTGCGGCGTGAGAAGGGCGGCATAACGGCCTTCGCCGGCGCGCATGCCGAGCATGTTGTTCGTCAAAAGCCGGTGCAGAAAGGCGGTCGCCTCGCTCCCGGCAATCTTGATGACGCCGCGGTCGGCGAAAAGGCAGGCGCCGCGATCCATGTTACCCCGACTTGCGTTTGCGCTGATCCGTATTTAATCGGCAGCACCGGGAGAGCAAGCTCCCGGGCGCGAAAGGCGGAAGAGATGGCCTTCGATCTCGTCGTGAAGGGCGGCACGCTGGTCAATCATGACGGGGTGGGGCGGCGCGATATCGGCATTCGCGGCGGCAAGATCGCCGAGATCGGCGACCTTTCCCGCGCCGCCGGCGGCGAGATCGTCGATACCGCGGGCCTTCACATCCTGCCCGGCGTCATCGATAGCCAAGTGCATTTCCGTGAACCGGGATTCGCGCAGAAGGAAGACCTCGAATCGGGCTCCCGCGCCGCAGTGTTGGGTGGCGTTACCGCCGTTTTCGATATGCCGAACACCGAGCCGCCCACGACCGGCGCGGCGCATCTCGCGGACAAAGTGAAGCGCGCGACGCACCGGATGCACTGCGATTTCGCGTTCTGGGTCGGCGGAACGCATGAGAATGTCGCCGACATTCCGGAACTCGAACGCCTGCCGGGCGCCGCCGGCATCAAAGTCTTCATGGGCTCTTCGACCGGCTCGCTGCTCGTCGCCGACGACC
>JASHUD010000244.1 GCA_030040215.1 Methylovirgula sp. | reverse complement strand
ATCGAGCGCGGCCGCCGTGCGAATTCCGCCCGAGCGATGAGGGACGCATGAGCCTGTCGACGGCTACGCCACCGACCGCGCAGGCGCGCGCCAGCGGCAGTTCGTTCTATACCGCGATGCGCATTCTGCCGCGCAACCAGCGCCAGGCAATGTTCGAGATCTATGCTTTCTGCCGCGCCGTCGACGATATTGCCGATCAGAGCGGCGACATCGCCCCCCGCCGCGCCGCGCTCGAAACTTGGCGCACCGCCATCGCGGCGCTTTGCGCCGGCAAACCGCCGTCCGCGCAGCTCTCCGGTTTGAGCGAAGCAATCAGCGCCTTCGGTCTCGAGCGAGACGATTTCTTCGCTGTGATCGACGGCATGGAGATGGACGTTGTGGCCCACGTCCAGGCGCCCGATTGGGCGACGCTCGACCTTTATTGCGACCGCGTGGCAAGCGCGGTCGGCCGGCTTTCGGTGCGCATCTTCGGCGTACCGCGCGGCGAGGGGGCGGCGCTTGCCCATCATCTCGGCCGTGCCTTTCAGCTCACCAACATTCTGCGCGATCTCGACGAGGACGCTGCGATGTCGCGCCTCTATTTGCCGCGCGAAGCATTGGCGGCGGCGGGCATCACGGCGACGGCGCCGTGCGACGTTCTCGCCGATCCTCGCCTCGCCGACGCCTGCGCTCCCATCGTCGCGCGGGCGCGCGAGCATTTTGCACAGGCCGCCAACGTCATGGCGCGATGCCCGCGCGCGAGCGTGCGCGCCCCACGGCTGATGGGCGAGGTGTACCAGGCGATCCTCGCCGCCCTTGTGGCGCGCGGATTTGCGCCGCCGCGCGCCAAAGTGCGGGTGCCGAAGCGGCGCATCTTGCTCGCTCTGCTGCGCCACGGCGTTCTCTGATGCCGCAAGCAAAGGTCCACATCATCGGCGCGGGCCTCGCGGGCCTTGCCGCGGCGCTGCGACTGGCGGACGGTTCGCGACGCGTCGCGCTTCACGAGGCGGCACCGCAAGCCGGCGGACGCTGCCGATCGTATTTCGACAGCGCGCTTAACATGGTGATCGACAACGGCAATCATCTGCTGCTGTCCGGCAACCGCGCGACGCTGGCGTTTTTGCGCGAGATTGGCGCCGAGGATCAACTCGAAGGCCCGCCGCACGCCGAATTTTGTTTCGTCGATCTTGCTTCGGACGAACGCTGGGTGTTGCGGCCGAACGACGGGCCGATCCCATGGTGGGTCTTGCGGCCGCGGCGGCGCGTACCGGGAACGCGGGTGGCTGATTATCTCGGCGTTCTCGGCCTGCTGCGCGCCCCGAAAGGCGCGCCAATCAAAGCCGCCATGCCATGCAATGGGCCTCTCTATCAGCGGCTGTGGCGTCCTTTCTTCCTCGCCGCGCTCAACACCGCGCCGGAAGAAGGAGCTGCGAGTCTCGCCGCCAGGATCCTTCGCGAAACTCTCGCCAAAGGCGGCAAGGCTTGCCGCCCGTTGATCGCGGCGAACGGCCTGTCGGAGGCTTTTGCGACGCCGGCTCTGCGCCGCCTTACGGCAAAAGGCGTCGAAGTTGCGTTCGAACGCCGCCTCTCGGCGTTGGAGTTCAAAGATCAGCGGGTGAATGCTCTCGGCTTCGGGGACGAGCGGATCGAGGTTGCAGCCGGCGATTGCGTAATCCTCGCCGTGCCCGCAGCGGTCGCCGCTTCTTTGCTGCCGGGGCTTTCGACCCCACAGGCCTATCGCGCGATTGTGAACGCCCATTTCAAGGTCGCGCCCCCGCCGCATTGCCCGCCAATTCTCGGCGTGATCCACGGGACGATCGAATGGCTGTTCGCCTTTCCCGACCGGCTGTCGGTCACGATCAGCGCGGCGGACCGTCTCATCGACCTGCCGCGCGAGCAGCTCGCCGCAAAAATTTGGTCGGATGTGGCGCAAGCGATACAGATTGCGCGGCCTCTGCCCGCGTGGCAAATCATCAAGGAGAAACGCGCCACCTTCGCCGCCACTGCCGAGAACGAAGCGCTGCGACCCCAAACTCAGACCGAGTTCGCCAATCTGCTGCTCGCTGGAGATTGGACGGCGACCGGGCTGCCGGCGACGATCGAAGGGGCTATCCGCTCGGGCTTCATAGCCGCCGATACTGTTGTTCGCGGTGCATAGAGCGGGATTTCGGGAATGATTGAGCTTGCATGGTGGAGATTCAAGCTGTTTTCGGGTAGCTGTCGTGATGACGATGGTTCGCGCCGGGCATCTCGGTGGGCGCTGCCTTCAAAAAGGCGGCGGCCGGGTTGAAAGCTGTTTAGAACGAGAATGGCAATCGAGCAGAAGGTGGCGAAAGCCGCGCGCTCGATTACAAGATGGGAACGGATACGGGCACTGCTCCGCAAACGGCACGGGCATTGCTTGGCATGGTGGCCGCTGGCCGATCGACGACCCTGGGGTAGATCGGGAGATCCGATATCTGCTCGGCACGCAGTGGGGGACGGATCTTGGAACAAGGAACCATTCACCGGAACCTGGTTTCCGCGTGTGTTCTACCTGCATTATCTCGGCTATTCGAAGTTCTTCCTGCTTTGGACGACGGTGCGCTTCAGGAACTTGAGGCAGGCCAACCACGACGCGGTCGCGCCCGCAATGGGGGGGCCGGCACGATTCTCGCCGTCACCGGTTTAGCGGCGGAAGCGCGACTTGCGGCGGGTGCCGATATCCGTGTCGTGACCGGCGGCGGCGACGGCGTACATCTCAAAGCGCAATTGGAAACGGCGGTGCGCGCCGATATCTCCGGGATTGTCAGCTTCGGCATCGCCGGCGGCCTTGCACCGGGCGTTCGGCCCGGCACGCCGCTTGTAGCGCGCGGGATCGTCGGTGAAAACGCCGAGTATTTCGAATGTCATCGTGGCTGGTCGCAACGGCTCGCCAAGGCGCTGGGCGACGTGCCGATCGTCGATATGGCCGGTATCGATCTGCCGGTCGCCGATCCGTCGGGAAAACGTGCGCTTCACGTGGCGACCCGCGCCGTCGCCGCCGATACCGAATCCCATATCGCGGCCCGTGTCGCTGCCGCGCATCATCTGCCGTTCGCCGCATTCCGAGTCGTGGCCGATCCGGCGGAGCGGCAATTGCCGCCTGCGGCCCTCGTGGGAGTGCGCCGGAACGGCAAGCTCGCGGTCGGCCGCGTGGTCCACTCGGTGCTCAGCGAACCCAGCCAGATCCCGCATCTCTTCCGCACGGCTCTCGACGCGCGAGCCGCCTTCGATGCGTTATTCCGCGGCCGAGAGATGATTGCTGGCGGCTTCGGCTTCCTTGATTTCGGCGAGCTTATGCTCGACGTGCCGTGCGAAGACGTATTGGGCGGGTCTCTGCCCGTCTAGCGGGATGTCCGCCGACGTAGGCCCTTGCGTGCGGATGCCGCGCAGCGACACCGCCAGCGCCTGTAAAGGCCGGGCGAAGGACTCGGAAACCGCCGTCGCCTCGAAGCCGCAATGCACCATGCAGTCGGCGCATTTCTCATATTTGCCGACCCCGTAGGAATCCCAATCCGTCGTTTCCATGAGTTCGGCAAACGTCTTGGTATAGCCTTCGCCAAGCAGATAGCACGGCCGCTGCCAGCCGAATACGGTGCGCGTCGGATTGCCCCAGGGCGTGCATTCATAGGTGCGGTTGCCGGCGAGGAAATCGAGGAACAGCTTGGACTGATAGAACGGCCACGCCTTGCCGCCGTTGCCGCGTTTGAAGATGTCGCGGAACAATTGCTTCGTCTTGCCGCGATTGAGGAAATGTTTCTGGTCGGGTGCCCGCTCATAGGCGTAGCCGGGCGAAACGGTGATGCCGTCGAGGCCGAATCCTTCGAGACTGTCGAAGAAACTCGCGACCCGGGCGGGATCGGCATCGTTGAACAGCGTGCAATTGATGGTGACCCGGTAACCGCGTTGCTTGACGAGTTTGATGGCCGCGACGGCGCGATCATAGACGCCCTTTTGGCAAACCGAGCGGTCGTGCATCTCCTGGTCCCCGTCGAGATGGATCGACCAGTTGAAATAGCGGTTGGGTTCGAAGCGATCGATCAGCTTTTCGAGGAGCAATGCGTTGGTGCAGACGGTAACGAATTTGCGCCGCGCGATGGCGCCCTTGACGATCTGCGGCAATTCCTTGTGCAACAGCGGCTCGCCGCCGGCGATCACCACCACCGGCGCGCCGCATTCATCCATTGCATGCAGGCACTCGTCGAGCGGCAGGCGCTGATTGAGGATGGGATCCGGATAATCGATCTTGCCGCAGCCTGCGCAGGCCAAATTGCAGCGGAACAAAGGCTCGAGCATGAGCACCAGCGGAAAGCGCTTGCGCCCTTTCAGCTTCTGCTGGACCACGTAAGCGCCGATTTGCGCCATCTGCAAGATCGGAATGCCCATAAACACCGGCTCCCTATTGCGTGCTCACGCGCCGACAAATCCGGACGGCAAGCGGAACTTTACTTCGAACCCGGTGCGTTGCCGGTTCGGCGTCGTATAGCGAATGCTCTTTGCTCCGCCGGAAAACCGCCATTGGAGCGCCGCGATGATTGGCTCGATAAGCCGCAAAGCCGAGTATCGTCTGGGACACATAGGCAAGTGGCGCGCCGGCGGCAAGCTTGAGCGCCGCGACATCTTTCTCCAATGCAGCATGCCAAGTCTAGGATGCTGCGCAAGGATTCCTGCAACCCTAGGATGTCCCGCCCGCAATCGGCCTGGCGGGATAGAGGGTTGTAGCGGAGACGCGAGCGTCGGCAACGGTTTTTCGGCGGTCAAACTGTGGGACGGGCGTCGAACGAGGGAAACGCGCGGCAGGCGAGTGGAAAATTCGGTCAAATTTTCGACAAGACGGGCGCCTCCAGCCTTCCGCCGCTCGATCCGGCCTGTATTGTGGACGATCTCGTGACCCCTGTGGACCGGCGCTGGGAATTGTTCGATGGCGCGCGCGAGAACAGCGGCGGCAGGGTCGATCCCAATGCAAAAACCGTTCGGTTGAGCCAAGGTCACCGTCATGGAAATCTCAAGTATCCGTTGTTATAAGACCGGCGCAGTAAGACGAAGTCTGCTTTTTCTCGCGCTCCGGCCTTTAGTAATAACCAGAGAGATAACGTGAAACGGCCAAATATAGCTGCAAAACGGTTCAGTTAACGCCGTAAGACCCAGATTTGCTATCTCAAAATTGCTTCATTATCCGGAAACAACGAAACTCTTGCAAAGATGCCACAGTTTCCCTCATAGACACGGCTGCATATGGATTCCAAGTTCGAGAGCGCCGCCAAGCCCGCTCAATTCCCTAAGATCGGATGGATCGGCAGAGCTATTGTCAGGCTCGTCAACCTGTGTTCGCGCTTGGCGTGGCTCGTGGTCGTAATCGCCGTGCTGATCAGCGGCGCGAGCGCCTATTACACGGCGAAACACTTCGCCATCAATGCCAACACGAACGATTATCTGTCGACGAAACTGCCTTGGCGGCAGCGGCTTACCGCGCTCGACAAGGCGTTTCCGCAGCGCAATGAGGAAATCGTCGTCGTCATCGACGGGGTAACGCCCGAGCTTGCCGGGAGCGCCACTGCGACGCTCGCCGCGAAACTGCGGGAGAGACACGATCTTTTCGACACCGTCAATCAACCCGATACCGGGCCATATTTCGAACAGAACGCGCTCTTGTTTCAGCCCGTCGCCCAGGTTCAGCGCACGGCGGGCGGACTGCTCCGCGCCGAGCCTTTCTTGGCGGTGCTCACTTCCGACCCGACGCTGCGCGGCGTGGCGCAGGCATTTTCGTTCATTACCCGGGGCGTGCGCTCGAATGTCGGCACGTTCGACGATTTCGACCGGCCCATGGTCTCGCTTTCCGCGGCGCTCGACGGTGTTTTGAGCGACCGCAAAACATTCTTTTCCTGGAATGCGCTGTTCACGGGCGAAAAGCCGAGCGAACAAGAATTGCGTCATTTCCTGTTGGTCAAACCGATTCTCGACTACGACGCGCTCGAACCGGGACGCGTTCCCTCCAACTACATCCGAAAAAGCGTCCTCGATCTGGGGCTCACCCCCGCGAACGGCGTCAGCGTTCGCCTCACCGGCTCCGTTCCGCTCGCCGACGAGGAATTTGCGACCGTACGGGAAGGCTCCGGCGTCAACAGCGCGATCATGGCGCTCGTCGTGCTGGCGATCATCTGGTGCGCGTTGCGGTCGCTGCGCATCGTCGCCGCAGTGGCGCTGTGCGTTATCCTCGGACTATGCGCGACGGCGGCGCTCGGCCTGATCATGGTGAAAGCGTTCAATCTCATTTCGGTCGCCTTCGCAGTCCTGTTCGTCGGGATCGGCGTCGATTTCGCGATCCAGTTCAGCGTCCGCTACCGAGCGGAGCGGCACGACGAGCCGGATTTTCATAAAGCGCTGAGCTTGGCCGCTGCGAAGGCGGGACGGCCGCTGGCGCTCGCCGCAGCGGCGACGACCTGCGGCTTCTATTCCTTCCTCCCTACCGACTACCGCGGCGTCTCCGAACTGGGACTCATCGCCGGCACCGGCATGATCCTCGCTTTCTTCACCGCGGTCACCGTCCTGCCGGCTTTGCTGACCATCTTGAAGCCGCCCGCCGAGCACGAAGCGCTCGGCTATAAATTCCTCGCGCCGATCGACGACTTCTTGAGCCGGCATCGGCACGCCGTCGTGATCGGCACGCTCGGCGTCGCGCTCATCGGGAGCCCGCTGCTTGCGCATCTGCACTTCGACTTCAATCCGCTCGATCTGCGCAGCAAAACGACCGAGGCCGTCGCGACGCTCCTCGATCTGCAAAAGAGCGCCGATACCGAAGCCAACACGATCGATATTCTGGCTCCCAATCTCGCGGCGACCGGGCCGATCGCGGCCAAGTTGCAGCAATTGCCGGAGGTCTCGCGGACTCTGACGCTCGCTAGTTTCGTGCCTCCCGATCAGAACCAGAAACTGCCGATTATCCAGCACGCGGCGTCGATCCTTCTGCCGCTGTTCGATCCGAAGCGGATACTTACTCCGCCGACCGATGCCGACGACGTCGCCGCTCTCACCAAGGCAGCCGATCAATTCTCGACGACGGCGCAGAAGTTCTCGGGTAAAGGCGCCGACGATGCGCGCCACCTTGCGAGCTCGCTGCGGCAGTTGGCGGCCGCGCCTCCCGGGAAACGCGAGGCGGCGCGCAAGGTCCTGTTGCCGAGCCTGCAGGTATTGCTCGATCTCCTTCACAATTCGCTGCAAGCCAAGCCGACCGGGCTCGACGATATTCCCGAAAGTTTGCGCCGTTATTGGATCAGCGCCGACGGGCAAGCGTTGATCGAGGTCGCGCCGAAAGGCGATCCAAACAACAATACGGTGATGAGCCGATTCGCAACGGCGGTCGAACGATTGGCGCCGGGCGCCACCGGCGAACCGGTCGCCGTGCAGGAATCCGGCCATACGATCGTCAAGGCCTTCATTCAGGCCGGCATAACGGCGCTGGTTTCGATCAGTATCCTACTCTACGTCGTTCTGCGGCGCGTCACCGACGTGCTGCTGACCTTGGTGCCTTTGCTGCTCGCCGGGCTCGTGACTTTGGAGCTGACGGTGCTCATCGATATGCCGCTCAACTTCGCCAACATCATCGCTCTGCCGCTAATGCTCGGATTGGGTGTCGCCTTCAAGATCTACTTCGTGATGGCCTGGCGCGGGGGAACGATAAACCTATTGCAATCGAGCCTGACGCGCGCCGTCTTCTTCAGCGCCATGACCACGGCCACCGCGTTCGGCAGCCTGTGGCTTTCGCATCATCCAGGTACATCGAGCATGGGCAAGTTGCTGGCGATGTCGCTCGTCACTACGCTCGCCGCGGCGGTGCTGTTCCAGCCGGCGCTGATGGGGCCGCCGCGCCAGAAGAGCGTGAAGCAGCCCAGCTAGTCCTTCAGTCCGCCAATGTGTTTTTGGGAATAGAGGCCGACGCCCACCTGGCGGACCAGTTCCTGCTGCTCCTCGAGAAAATTGATGTGCCCCTCCTCGTCCTTCAGAAGGTCATCGAAAAGCTCCCTCGAGACATAATCGCGGATCGAATGGCAATATTCGGCCGCTTCCGTATAGAGGCGGCGCGCGTCGTTCTCGGCGGCGAGATCGGCGGCAAGGATTTCCTCGACCGTCTGACCGATCCGCAACGGATCGAGCACCTGCAAGTTGGGCAGCCCTTCGAGGAAGAGGATGCGATCGACGAAACGATCGGCGTGACGCATTTCTTCGATCGATTCGGCGCGCCATTTCTCGGCGAGTTTCTTGAAGCCCCAATTGTCGAAGACGCGGTAATGCAGCCAATATTGGTTGATGGCGGTCAATTCGCTGCGCAGGCCGCGATTGAGATATTCGATGACCCTCTCGTCGCCCCTCATGAAAATCGCTCCGTTCTGGGGGCGCGTCCTACCCATGCGCAAAGCACGCCCGTTTGCCGCAGCAGACTAGGGGCGTCATGAGGATTGCGCAACACAAGCGCGTCGCCGCCCTTGCCCGGGCGTCTGAAATTGTCTGAAGTTTAAAGGGTTTATCGCTTCTCGGCGTGCGCCGCGGCGCAACCCTCGCACGCCGCCGGGCAGGTGCCGGAGGCATGCGTGGTTTCCATCGCCCATTCTTCTTTGAAACGGTCGATCGCGACCGAATGCCGAGTCAGCTCGTCGGCCTGCCCGAGCGCCTCTTTGATGATCGATTGGACGGCGGCATAGCAGCGCCCGCAGTTGGGACTGCACCCGAGGCAGCGGTAAACCGCGCCCGGCGTGCGCGGCGACGTTTCGCTTTGCAGGGAGTCTCTGATCTTGGCGTCGGAAATTTTATTGCAGGAACAGACGATCATTTTGGGTATCGAATTTTTATGGCTCTCGAACGGACGAGAGGGTTCTAGTGGCGCCGCCGAAATAGAGCAAGAGAATCGGCAAAGATTATATGGGTTCCAAATAGCGCGGCAGCAAGTGTTCGCAGTTTAAAATCAATATAAAGTAGATGCGTTGCTTTCCCGGCGGATGCGCCGGCGCAAAACAGGAACCGTCGGCTTAGGCATTCCGCGCGATCCGTTGCGTAGCGCGAGAGAAATGTTTGCCCTGGATCACGTCTGCTCGCATAATGGCGTCTAAAGAAAACTGTCTCAGGGAGGATGTCATGCTTGCGAAAAGCCTCGCGGAACTCAAACAGCAGGTGGCGCTGCGCGAGCGCTACGACAATTTCATCGGCGGCAAATGGGTCGCCCCCGTCAAGGGCCAATATTTCGACAACGTCAGTCCGATCACCGGCAAACCGGTCTGTCAGGTCGCCCGTTCCACCTCCGAAGACATCGAACTGGCAGTCGAGGCGGCGCATAAGGCACGCGAGGCCTGGGGCAAAACGGCCGCCGCGACACGGGCCAAACTGCTGAACAAGATCGCCGACCGGGTGGAAAGCAAACTTAGCTTGCTGGCGCTCGCCGAGACGGTCGACAACGGCAAGCCAATCCGCGAAACGACCGCCGCCGACCTACCGCTCGTCGTCGATCATTTCCGTTATTTCGCCGGTTGCATCCTGGCCCAGGAAGGAACGCTGTCGCAAATCGACAACGAAACCGTCGCCTATCATTTCCACGAGCCGCTTGGCGTCGTCGGGCAGATTATCCCGTGGAATTTCCCAATTCTCATGGCGGCCTGGAAGCTCGCTCCGGCGCTTGCCGCCGGCAATTGCGTCGTCTTGAAGCCCGCCGAGCAGACGCCGATGAGCATCATGGTCTTCGCCGACATGATCTCGGACATTCTGCCCCCAGGCGTGCTCAACATCGTCAACGGCTTTGGCGTCGAAGCCGGCAAGCCGCTGGCGCAAAACAAGCGCATCGCGAAGGTCGCCTTCACCGGCGAGACGACCACGGGCCGGCTCATCATGCAGTATGCGTCCGAAAACATCATCCCCGTCACGCTCGAACTCGGTGGCAAGTCGCCGAACATCTTCTTCGAAGACGTCATGGCCAAGGACGATGACTTCTTCGACAAGGCGCTTGAAGGGTTCGCGATGTTCGCCTTGAACCAGGGCGAAGTCTGCACCTGTCCGAGCCGCGCCCTGATCCAGAAATCGATCTATGACCGGTTCATGGAGAAGGCGATCGCGCGCGTGAAGAAGATCAAGCAGGGCCATCCGCTCGATCCCGAGACGATGATCGGCGCGCAGGCCTCGAACGACCAGCTGGAGAAGATCCTCTCCTATATCGACATCGGCAAGAAGGAAGGCGCCAAAGTCCTCGTCGGCGGCGAGCGCAACAGGCTCGAAGGCGAATTGTCCGAAGGCTATTACGTCAAGCCGACGGTCCTCGAAGGCAACAACAAGATGCGAGTCTTCCAGGAAGAGATTTTCGGCCCGGTCGTCTCCGTCACCACGTTCGAGACCGAGGAAGAGGCGCTCAAGATCGCCAACGACACGCTCTACGGCCTTGGCGCCGGGCTCTGGACGCGCGACATCAATCGCGCCTACCGGATGGGCCGCGGCATCCAGGCCGGACGCGTCTGGACCAACTGCTACCATCTCTATCCGGCGCACGCGGCCTTCGGCGGCTACAAACAGTCAGGCGTCGGGCGCGAGAATCATAAGATGATGCTCGATCACTACCAGCAGACGAAGAACCTGCTGGTGAGCTATAGCCCGAAAGCACTGGGATTCTTCTGAGGGATCGGCTCTAAGGCACCCTCGTCCTTCGAGACGCTTGCACCCTGTCGGGATGCAAGCTCCTCAGGATGAGGGCGCCAGTTTGCAAAATCGAAGCCCTCATGCTGAGGAAGCGGCGAAGCCGCTGTCTCGAAGCACGAGGACTTTTGAGGCTATCTCGGTGCCGACCATGGCCACCCGCGTCGATGCAACGCCAAAAGCGCTTGCGCTCATCGCCAAGCTTGGAGTGATCCACGGCCCGCTGATGTTCCATCAGTCTGGGGGCTGCTGCGACGGATCCTCGCCGATGTGCTATCCGCGCGGCGAATTCCGCGTCGGGCCGAGCGACGTGAAGCTCGGGGAGATCGGCGGCACACCGTTCTACATGAGCGCGGCGCAGTACGAATATTGGAAGCACACGCATCTGACGATCGACGTCGTCCCCGGCCGCGGCTCGGGCTTTTCGCTGGAAGCGCCGGAGAACGTCCGCTTCCTGACCCGCAGCCGGCTCTTTTCGGACGCCGAAACCAAGACGCTCGCCCCGGTAGTCAACGGCGAAGGCGCGCCGGTCTAGCGACGTTCGGTTACCTCTATGCCGAGCTCACCTTTCGAATTCCTGATCCGCTTCCGCGTCCCGCATCTGCATCGCCGGCCGTTTGCCACGCGGCGTCTTGTAGAGCAGAACGAAGGCGATCGCGTCGAGTCCGTTGAGCGTCATCCACCACAGCTGGGTTGTCTCGGTCCCCCATAAGGCGACGACGAGGCCGGCAACGAGCCCGGCGAGCAGCGGCGGCGCGAAGTGCGGCGGACTGCGGCCGGCGGCCAGAAACACGCGCACGCCGAGCACGGCAAACGCCGCGGCGCCGAGAAATCCCAACTCGTACCAGATCGTGAAGAGGATGCTACGCGGCGTATCGGCAGGCAAATTCCCGAGTTCGATCGCCTGCGCCGCCATGCCGAGACCATGACCCGTTAGCAGCCGCGGCCACTGCGCGACGGCCACATCGGCGAAGGCGAGGATCGGGCCGCTGTGCGGCAGTTGCGCCAGATCGGCAATCAGCAGCGAGGAAACCGCGAAGATCGGCGCCAACAGCACGAGCACGGCGAAAATGAAAGCCAGAACTTGCGAGGTTCGAGCCGCTTCGGCGGTGGCAATTGCATAGACGACGGCGCCTAGCGCGGTCGCGGCAAGCGCGATCTGCAGAAAATCGACAAATGCCGCCAGACTGACGGCCACGGCCAAGCCCGCCGCGAGCAGCCAGCGTTCCCGCAAGGCGAGCGCGCCGAGCGCCGGCCAAAGTAGCAAGGCAACGCTAAGCAGGCAGCGTTGCGCGAGGGTGGAGTCGGGGTGCGCGCCGTTTGCAAAGGATTGCGGCCCGAACAGAACCAAGAAGACCGTCGCGATCGCGGTGGCGGCAACACCGATCGGCAGAAGGTAAAGGTCGGAGGCGTTCGTGCGCTCCGGCAGGAAAGCGCAGGCCAGCAGCACGACCACGCCGGTGCCCAGCGCCCGGACAAACCGCGCCACTGCTTCATCGGGAAACGGCGCCCAGATGAGCGACAAACCCGCCCAGAAGACCAGAAACAGCGCCGCGACGCCGATCGGACTGAGCAACGCGGCGACGAGATGTCGGTCGCGATGGCCGCTCGACAGCCAACCGGCAATAAGGAGAACCGTCGCGCCCACCGGCAGCAAGACGTAGAGCGCGCCCTGCGAGAAAAGTTCGGCCGCCGGGGTCAAGATCATCAGAATGACGAGCGCCAGCCGGCAAAGAAGCTGCGCCGCTTCCGCAGCCGGATCATCAAACGCAGGGCGGCCGGCGAACATCATCCAACCTCATGGCTCGACACTCGTCCTGAAAAACACTTGGCCCGAAGAGACGCCGGCCGGCAAGCCGCCAAGCCCGGCTCGGCCCGATTAGCACCCAGGATCGGAGCAACAAAGAGACCCGTGGCCGCAAATCATTCACGAATTGTCCTGGTCAGACCGCGGCCGTGTCTCAGCTTCCATAATCAATAGCGCAACTCGCTCCCGATCCGCGGCCGCGAAAGACGATTCCTGGGACGGCGGTCAACGATGAACTCAAAAGGAAGAAGAACGCGAATGCCGACCGATCCTAGAAGCGCCCGCCGATGTAATCGGCGCCGCCGTTACGGGTCGGCACGATTGCGACCGGGGGAAATCGAAGACCGTTTCCCGCGCGAGCGATCCGCGGGCTGCCGCGATGATCGACGCGGCTAATCCGGTTTCCGCAAAGCGCGGCCCGTACAATAAGCGCAAGGTTTTAATTCCGCTCTTGCGTTCTCTTTATGTTCTGTTATGGTCGGATGCGGCTGCGGGCGCAACGGCGATGCCTGCGGCGACTCAAGACTTCAAACGGGGACACGAGTTGCGGTCGTGTCTTTAGGATCAAGCCTGCCGGCGGGAATTTGCGGGGTACACCGCGCTGCTCTGCCGCGTGGAGGGGGCGATGGTGGTCAGGGTTGCGACGGTCGCCTTCGAAGGAATCGAGGCTCGGCCGGTCGACGTTCAGGTGCAGATCTCGAACGGCAACGTTCTGTTCAATGTGGTTGGGCTGGGCGACAAAGCCGTTGCCGAATCGCGCGAACGGGTACGCGCCGCGCTTAATGCGGTGGGCCTGGCGCTTCCGGCGAAACGCATCACCGTCAATCTCGCGCCCGCCGACCTGCCGAAGGAAGGCAGCCATTACGACCTGCCGATCGCCATCGGCGTCATGGCTGCCATCGGCGCCATTCCGGCGGACGCGCTCGGCAATTACACGGTTCTCGGCGAACTGGCGCTCGACGGGACGATCACCGCGGTGGCCGGCGTTCTGCCCGCGGCGATCACCGCCAACGCGCGGGCACATGGGCTCATCTGTCCGCGCGAAAGCGGCGGGGAAGCCGCCTGGGCGTCGCAAGACATGGAAGTGCTCGCGCCTGCCTCGCTCATTCAGCTTGCCAATCACTTCAAAGGCATGCAGGTCCTCGGCCGACCCTCGCCAGCGATGCGCGCACAGGCCGGTCCGCAACTCGATCTCAGCGACATCAAAGGTCAGGAGAGCGCCAAGCGGGCGCTCGAAATCGCCGCCGCCGGCGGCCACAATCTTTTGATGAACGGGCCGCCGGGGGCCGGCAAATCCATGCTCGCGGCGCGTTTGCCGTCGATTCTCCCGCCGCTCAATCCGCGCGAGCTTCTCGAGGTTTCGCTCATCCACTCGGTCGCCGGCCAATTGGCGGGCGGCGCATTGACGGATCGGCGGCCGTTCCGCGCGCCGCATCATTCGGCGTCGATGGCGGCGCTCGTCGGGGGCGGTACGCACGCCAAGCCCGGCGAAATCTCGCTCGCGCACCAGGGCGTGCTTTTCCTCGACGAACTTCCGGAATTCCAGCCGCAGGTGCTCGACAGTTTGCGCCAGCCGCTCGAAGCCGGCGAAGTGGCGGTAGCGCGCGCCAACCACCGGATCATCTACCCGGCGCGTTTCCAGCTTGTCGCGGCAATGAATCCATGCCGTTGCGGACATGCGCTCGACCCCGGCTTTAGCTGCAGCCGGCAGCCGGTCGGGCGCTGCCTCGCGCAATATCAGGCGCGCCTTTCGGGGCCGCTGCTCGATCGCATCGATCTCATGATCGAAGTTCCCGCCATCACCGCCGCGGATCTGATGTTGCCGCAAGCCGCGGAAGGCTCGGCGGAAGTCGCGGCGCGTGTCGCTGCGGCGCGGCTCGTTCAGGCGCGCCGCTATGCGGAGTTCGGCCTGCCCAACGTCGGTTCGAATGCCGCGGCGCCGGGACACGTCATCGAGGAAGTCGCCCGGCCGGATTCCGCGGGGATGACGCTTTTGCGCGAGGCATCGGAGCGCTTGGCGCTGTCGGCGCGCGGCTTCCATCGCGTGTTAAAACTGGCGCGCACGATTGCCGATCTCGATGGCGCGCATACGGTGAGCCGCGCGCATCTGGCCGAGGCGCTTTCCTATCGCATCGATGCAACGCGGCAGCGACAGGCGGCGTAGCCTGCTCCGTTGCGACTTTAGCTATGTCGGCGCAGACGGCATTACGCGGCGTGCAAAGAACGCCGCAATTAGCTGCCGCATTTCGCAAGGCGAGTAAAGTAAATCAGTGAGTTACGACATAAGCCAGGCGGACGAGGTTTTGCGTCTTTGCTGCCTTCGCGGACAAGTTTTATTTTCATAGTCAGGAATTATTCTTTGATTAAGTTCCAAAATTCTAACAATTGGCGCCCATTGAGCATTGATTGTTACCAAACTTTCCTTATGTTTTGCAGTGCAGTGCAATTTCGCACCGCACCATTCGAGGAGATCATGATGCGGAAACGTTCGGCTTCCAGGATTCTCGCCGTTCTTTCTCTCGTCGCCGCGCCGGCGGTGTCATTTCCCATTGCGAGCGCCTACGCTGCCAACGCGCTCACCGCCGCCGATACCGATAAAGACGGCACATTGGACAAGGCCGAAGTCGATGCCGCGGCCGGTACCCAGTTCGACAAGCTCGACAAGGATAAAGACGGCACGCTCGATAAGGCCGAAGTCGGCAAGCGGCTCAGCAAGGCCGATTTTGCCGCCGCCGATCCGGACGGCGACAAGACGCTGACGAAAGCCGAGTATATCGCCGCAGCCGACAAAGCCTTCGCCGCAGCCGACGCGGATAACGACGGCACGGTCGACGCCAAGGAGCTGCACAGCAAGGCGGGTCTCGCTCTTTCGAAACTGATTAAGTAAACGTTCCTGCCGCGCCGCCCGGGCAAGGAAATCTCAAGGCCTCGCGGATAGGGTCCGCGCATGCGCGAGGTCATGCTTGCATTGTCGGGGCGCGCGGCAACTCTCATGCTTGCCGTGGGCGGCGGATTTGGCGCCCTCCTCTCTCGGTTCGGCCCGTTTCGCAGATCCGCCGGGTCGCCTGAGCAAAGCTTCGATCTTCAGGAAGCCGAAGGAGCGCGCCAACGTGCCGAGGCCGCGAGCGAGGCAAAGTCCCGCTTTCTCGCCACCGTGAGCCATGAGATCCGCACACCGCTCAACGGCATCGCCGGCATGGCCGAGCTTTTGGCGGCGACCGATCTCGATCCCGAACAACGTTCCTACGTCGAAGCGATCCGCGCCTCGGGCACCGGACTTGCTGCGCTCATCGACGAAATCCTCGATCTCTCCAAAATCGAATCGGGCAAGCTCGAACTGATGCAGGCGCCGTTCGATCTCGTAGGACTGGTCGAAGGTGTCGTCGAGCTGCTCGCGCCGCGCGCCCACGGCAAAGGGCTCGACATCGCAAGCTTCATCGCGGCCGATGTGCCACCTCGCGTCGTCGGCGACGCGGCGCGGCTGCGCCAGGTATTGATCAATCTCGCCGGCAACGCGGTGAAGTTCACTTCGCGCGGCGGCGTCGGCCTGCGCGTTACGACGATCGGCGCGCAGCTCCGATTTGCGGTGACCGACACCGGACCCGGAGTTCCCGCCGAAAACCGCGCCGCCATTTTCGCCGAGTTCGAGCAGGGCGCCGCGCCGCGGGAATCGCGCGGCAGCGGACTGGGCCTTGCCATCTCGCGCCGGCTTGCCGAACGCATGGGCGGCAGCCTTTATCTGGAGGCGACTTCGCCGGAGGGATCCTGCTTTGTCCTCTCGCTGTCGCTGCCGGCGGAAAGCGCAGTCTCAACCTCCAGATCGGCGGATCTGGCCGGAAGGCGGGTGCTCGTCGTTGCGAATTCGTCCTTTGAGGCGCCCTATCTCGCCGAACGGCTGCGCGAAGCAGGCGCCGCCGTTGCCCGCGCCGACGGTCTCGACGAAGGGCTATATATGCTGGGCGAGGCTTACGCGGGCCGGCAAGTGCCCGACATCATCGTTATCGACTGCGCGCTCGGCAAAGACGCCGCACATCGGCTTGGTGCCGCGGCGCGCACCGCGCACGTCGGCCGCAGGCTCGTGCTATTTTCGGCCGCGGAGCGCCGCGCTTTCGGGCAAGAGTCGCTGCGCGATTTCGACGGCTGGCTGGTCAAGCCTTTGCGTTCCGGTTCGTTGCTTGCGCGTCTCGGCGCGGTAGACGCGCCGGTCACGGCATTGAATCCCGCCATCGGCTTGCCCGACCTCGGCGGAACCGAAATCCTGCTTGCCGAAGACAACGACATCAATGCGCTCATCGTAACGCGGCATTTGGAGAAATGCGGCGCACATGTCGTTCGCGCCGAAGACGGAAGCGCCGCGCTCGCCAAATTAAGCGCGCCCGGGCAGCGTTTCGACGCCGTCATTCTCGACATCCGCATGCCGGGCCTCGACGGATTCGAAGTGGCGCGGCGGATCCGTGCCGCTGAATCGGCAGCCGACAGCGGGCCTCTCCGCCTCATCGGCGTCTCTGCCGATGCGCTTGGCGCGGCCGCGGAGGAGGCACGCGCCGCCGGGATCGATGCCTTCTTGACGAAACCTGTCGATCTCGCGCGCCTTGCCCGCGCGCTGAAGAACTAGCGGTCTAGCCGCTCATCTTCGCCATCAAAGCGTCGGAGACTTCGAAATTGGCATAGACGTTCTGCACGTCATCATTGTCTTCGAGCGAGTCTATGAAGTGTAGGATTTTCTCGCCCGTCTCATCATCCACGGCGATCATCGTCTGCGGTTTCCAGACGAAGCCCACTTTGCGCGGCTCGCCGAATTTTGCTTCCAGCGTTTGAGCGACCTCGCGCATGGTTTCGAGCGTCGCGGTGATCTCATGGCTGTCCGGCGTCGAGGCGACGTCCTCGGCGCCGGCCTCGATCGCCGCTTCCAGCATTGCGTCTTCGGAAGCAACCTTTGCGTCGAATTCGATCAACCCGACATGGTCGAACAGGAAGGATACCGCGCCGGTCTCGGCGAGCGAACCGCCCACTCTGGTAAAGTAGGAGCGCACTTCGCCCGCCGTCCGATTGCGGTTGTCGGTCAGCGTCTCGATGATCACCGCTACGCCGCCCGGCGCATAACCTTCGTAGCGGACCTCTTCGTAGGTCTCGGCGTCCGCGCCCGAAGCCTTCTTGATCGCCCGCTCGATGTTGTCCTTCGGCATGTTTTCCGCCCGCGCCGCGATAATCGCGGCGCGCAGCCGCGCGTTCATCGCAGGATCGGGCAGACCGAGCTTCGCGGCGACCGTAATTTCGCGCGCCAGCTTGGAGAAGAGCTTGGAGCGGATCGCATCCTGCCTGCCCTTCTTGTGCATGATGTTCTTGAACTGACTATGCCCCGACATGCGCTTTCCTGCCGTCTCACGTTTTTGCGCGGCGCAACCCCGCGCCGGTTCGGGATGGTCTATAGTCCGGAGAACTGCGGAAATAAAGAAAGCTGTGCGGCAATTATTTCCGCGCGGCGGGGCTTGCCGCGGCGTCGTGCTCGCGGCGCGCCGCGCTCAGAACGTCGCGGGCCGAATCGGCGTTCAGCGCGGCGATGCCCAGCCCGACGGCAACGTCCGGCCAAATGCTCGGCCAAAGCGCAGTCACGCCGCCCGCCGCGACAATCGCGACGTTGCCGATCACATCGTTGCGGGCGGAAAGGAAGGCGGCACGCGTCAAACTGCCGGCTCGATTACGCACGCGGGCAAGGAGCACGGCGCAGACGACGTTGACGGCGAATGCGCCGAGCCCGGTTAAGCCTAACGCTGCCGGTTCCGGAACGACGGGCGTCGCCGTGGTGAACTTTTGCACGAGCGCCACGAGCATGGCTCCCGCCGGCAGAAGCAGCAATGCGGCGAGCCCCATGCCGAGCTTGGCGCGGATGCGCGGCGAAAACCGCAGCGCCGCAAGCACGAGCCCGCTCATCGCCAGATCTTCGAGGAAATCGACGCTATCGGCGAAAAGCGCCACGGAATCGATGAGAACCGCGATCGTGAATTCGGCGGCGAAGGCGCAAAGGTTCAAAAGGACGACGAACCGCAGCGTCGCGGCGAGGCGGCGCTCCCCGACTATGCCGATCTCCGCGCCGTCATCCCATTCCATCGGACCTCACTTGCTGCGCGGCGGAAGCCCTAAGGTCTTGCGCACTTCGGCTTCGGCGGCGCGGCGCTCGGCCTCGAAACGCGCGTTATCGGCCATTACGGCAAAAAGCGCATAGGCGATCTCTTTGCCGGCCTCGAGATCGCTCGCGTGATGGACACCGCAGACGAGACGATCATGGGCGTAATCGGCGGCGCGGGCAAAGATCGCGTCTTTCTTCTCCGGCAGCATGGAGGCAAGCACCAGCGCCTCGAGATAGCCGCTTACCGTATGGCCGCTCGGATAGGAGTCCTCCTTCATCGTCGCCCGACAGACGGGATGCAGGGTCTTGTCGAATTGATAGGGCCGCAGTCGATGGAAGATGTGCTTCAGGGGTTTGATTTCGGCGGACCCATCCTGCTCGACATGCGCCGAGAGAGCGGCGGTCAGCGGCAGCGCCTTGGCGTTGAAACGATCGCCGAGGACGTTTTTGAAAATGAAAATGTCGCGCTCCGCCGCATCGGCCCGCGCGTGAGCGACATCGGCTGGCGTGCGCCGATCTTGGATTTGATGCAATTGTCGGATCTCCGCCTTGTTCTCGGCGCTGTCGTCCGCCGGCGGCGCGGGCAACATGTCGGCCGCGTCGATCTCGGCAGGCGCGACGAAATAGGCCTGTCCCGCTCGGGCAAAACTCGCGGCGGTGAGCAAAGCAGATAGACAAATCGCCAGGCATACGCGCTTCATCTTCACTCCCCCAAAGATCGGTTACTCCCAAAAATCGGGCCGCGCCGCGCTAAGCCTGCCGCCGATCCTGACCGGCGCGATCTTCGCCGCAAGTCCGCGCGCACTCGTCTCGACGGCGATGCCGCACAGCGTCGCTTCGCCGCCCGCCGGCTCCATACGCGTCCCGGGTGTCTTTTGGATGAAGCGGCGGATCGGCTCCTCTTTCTCCATGCCGATGATCGAATCGTAATCGCCGGTCATGCCGACGTCGGTAATGAACGCCGTGCCCTGCGGCAGGATCTGATGGTCGGCGGTCGGCACATGCGTATGCGTGCCGACGACGAGCGTCGCACGGCCGTCGATAAAATGCGCGAACGCCTGTTTCTCGCTCGATGCTTCGGCGTGAAAATCGACGACCGCCGCGTCGCAGGCTTCGCCGAGCGGGCAGGCGCCAATCTCTTTGCCGCCCGCCGCGAACGGGTCATCGAGCGCATCCATGAATGTCCGGCCGATGAGGTTGACGACCAGCACGCGCTCGCCTTTCGCCGTCTCGACGAGCGTCGCGCCGCAGCCGGGCGTGCCGCGCGGATAATTCAGCGGCCGCACCAGCCGTGGCTGATGCGCGATGAACGTCAGCGCTTCGCGCTGATCGAAGGCGTGATTGCCGAGCGTCACGCAATCGACGCCGGCGGCAAGAATGTCGGCGAGGATCGGCTCGGTGATTCCAAAGCCGCCCGCCGCGTTCTCGCCGTTGACGACGACGCAATCGAGCCGCCACGCTTGGCGCAGCTTCGGCAATCGTTCGCCAAGGACGATTCGTCCGGAACGGCCGACGATGTCACCGATGAAGAGAAGCCGCATCGAAAGGTCCTCGCGCCTTCAGCATAGGGCGCGCGCGGCGAAAGCGGCAAGCGCGGCTCTTCACGCGCAAACGATCCAGTCGCGTTCGGTCAATACGAAATCGAGCTTCTCATCGTAACTTTCGCTCGGGACGGCCGGCAGTTCCTGGAGCGCGTAGCCGACGCCCACCGCGGTGATGGGCTGCATCGCCCGGAGCCTGGCAAGCGTTCGGTCGTAAAATCCCGCGCCATAGCCCAGGCGATGGCCGGCGCGATCGAAGCCTAGAAGCGGCACGAAGAGCAGATCCGGAAAAACTTCAGGCGCCGGCAGGGGTTCCTTGATTCCCCATTTCGCTTCGCCGAGCGGCGCACCTTTTTTCCAGAGGCGAAAGCAAAGCGGTGCGCCGCGGCTCTGCATGACAGGCAGCGCCGTGGCGATGCCTTGTGCGCCGAGCTCATCGAGCAGCAAGAAGGTCGAGGCTTCGTCGTTGATCGACCAATAGGCGGAAACGATCTTGGCGGCTTTTTCGGCGGCGAAGGCGGCGCCGACCGCGGCCAACCGGCGCGCAAAGGCCCGCGCCTCATCCTCCCCCACCGATATCCGGCGCGCCAAAGCTTGACGGCGCAAATCGGCTTTGGCGGAGATGACGTCCATGCACGCCAGGCAGGAAAAGGAAACAAGCGCGGGGCCGCAATGGCCGTGGGATTCCGATCCCGGGAACCTACAGAGTAGGTGGGCGCCGTGTGTCCAAGCCCACGGGCGAGGTCAGGGACAGCTCCCTTCGAGATCGATAAGGCCCCGGGGAATACGTCCCACGCACCCCGCAGCTCCGCCCGACCAACTTAGGGCCGGCGGCCGGCGATTACCAGAGGCAAAGCGTCACCCGCTCACCCAACGCATCCGCCAGATCTTACGCCCGGAAGCGGGATTGACGCCCGCCTCCTTTACTGTGAATCCGGCTTTCTCATAGAAGCGCACGGCGCGCGGATTGTCGGCATTGACCTCGAGACTGAGGCCCGCGGGACAAAGCCGCTTGGCCTCGTCGAGCAGCAGCGCGCCGACGCCGGCGCCGAAGAGTTCCGGCGCGATCGCGATCTGTTCGAGAACGCCGCGCGTCGCGTCGAGCAGGATAAATCCCAAGAGACGTTCGGCGCCGAATGCGCAGATCGTTTTTGCGCCTTGCGCCTCGAGGTCCTCGAGGTAAGCGAGGAACCACGCGCGCCGCGCCGCAAAGTCGATCTCGGGCAACACCGCCCGCCAGCTCGCGACCCAGAGATCGGCGAGCGGATCGACGTCGTCGTCGCGCGGCGCCAAACGGTAGAACACCTCCACCTCTTGCCTCGAAATTTTTCGCGGCGTCTCGTTCATCGCACGATTCTCAAGGCGTGCGCCGCGATCAGCGTTGGCGAGGACGGATGATTGCCCGGCAACGCGGATCGAGGTGCTCGACGTTCAGCAACAAACAGGCATGGATTTTGGCGTGATCGGGGATGTCTTGCTTGCAAAAGCGGAAGGCGTCGTCGCGGCACGGATGTTTCTCCGGACGCGCCGGCGGCTCGACGGCACCGGCGGTTCCCACCAGCGCGAACAAAAACACGCCGCATGTGCATTTCAGAATGGTCTTCATTGCATCTCGTCCCCATAGCGCGAATAGGCTCTAAGTAGGCCGAAATCTCGCGCGCGTCGATAACTTCGACTAGGTTCGCCGGCAAGCCGCCAAAAACCAACAAACTGGAAGAGGTGCGACGATGAAGGGCGCGAGAATGTTCGGAATGTTGGCGAGCCTGGCGATCGGCATCGGGGTGTCCGCAATCGTGATGCCGGCGGCCGCGTCGCCCGCGACTCCCGCCGAAATGGCGCGCGACACCAAGGTCGGGAGCCTTGTAAATCCCTACGCCGCCAGAGAAGCGGCCCACGACCCGGCGCTCGCGGCCGAAGGTCATCAGCTCTATAGTAACTTTGGTTGTCCGGGCTGTCACGGAGGCGGTGGCGGCGGAGGGATGTGCCCGCCAATCACCACCGGCGTATGGATCTATGGCGATGCCGACGACACGTTGTTCCGGCTCGTTGCGCTCGGCTCCGTCGATCTGCAAAAGCAGGGCTTTTCGAGACGCGGGTTTCGCCACATCGTCGCGCCCATGCCATCCTATGGTTCGATCATCACGAACTCCGACGATCTTTGGAAGATCGTCTCCTGGGTCAAGATTCAGACATACAATAACGCCAAGGACGGGGAGCATTAGGTTTTCCGGGAAACTGGGCTTCGCTGGCTCACCATATGGCACTTACAAAGTGATTGAAGCTCGGATTTCGGCGCTCAAAGAGCCGCTTCCGGCCATTCAGCGCCTCGTGCTCGCCGACTTCCGCAGCTACGCGGCGCTCGATCTTCGCCTCGACGCAGGCCTCGTCGTGCTCACCGGCGAGAACGGCGCCGGCAAGACCAATCTCATCGAGGCGATTTCGCTGCTCGCCCCGGGGCGCGGGCTGCGGCGCGCCGAACTCGCCGAATGCGCCCGCATTGGCGGCACCGGCACGTTCGCGATCTCCGTCGATGTCGCCACCAAAGAGGGGATCGTCCAACTCGGCACCGGCATCGAGCCGCAGAACGAAGGAGCGATGCTGCGCCGCTATCGGCTGAACCGCGAGCCGATCGCCTCGATCCGGCGCTTTGCCGACTGCGTGCGCGTTGTCTGGCTCACCCCGGCGATGGACGGGCTCTTCGCAGGTCCGGCAAGCGAGCGGCGGCGTTTTCTTGATCGCCTCGTGCTGGCGCTCGATGCCGAGCATGGCGGCCGCGTCAACGCACTCGAACGCGCGTTGCGCAACCGCAACCGCATCCTCGAAGAGCGCGGCGCAAACGATCGCTGGCTCGACGCCGCGGAGCGCGAGGTCGCCGAGCTTGGCGTCACGGTCGCGGCGGCCCGCCAACAAGCGATCGCCCATCTCGCGGTCGTGATCGCCGCGACGAAGGACTCGCCCTTCCCCTTCGCCGAGCTCAGCGTGAAGGGCGAGATCGAGGATCTCATCGCCGCTCGCCCGGCGCTCGAGGCCGAAGAAATCTATCGCCGGCTGTTGCGCGACAACCGCGGGCGCGACGCCGCCGCCGGACGCGCGCTCATCGGCCCGCACACGAGCGATCTTCTCGTCCATCACGGCGTCAAGCAAGCCGAGGCGGCGCGCTCCTCGACCGGCGAGCAGAAAGCGCTGCTCGTCGGACTGGTATTGGCGCACGCGCGGCTCGTCGCCGATCTTTCCGGCATCGCGCCGTTTATTTTGCTCGACGAAGTTGCCGCGCATCTCGACGCGGCGCGCCGCGTTGCGCTCTACGAACGGCTGCTGACGCTCGACTCGCAAGTCTTTCTGACAGGCGCCGACCGCGCCGTCTTCGCCGCTCTCGAAGGCCGGGCGACGGTGCTAAAGATCGTGCCGGGGAAAGTGCTGGAGGCGTGATGCAAGTCTCCTCCCGCAGAGGCGAATGAAGCAGCGCTTTCCCGGCCGGAGCGAAGCGAAGAGCCGGGATCCAGGAGGTACAGGCGCGCTGGACCCCGGATCTGCGCCCGTTCTGCGGGCTTGTCGGGGGAAGTGGCCGATACCTTACCGCCTGTATCTTTCCATTACCGCCAGGCTCCGCCGGCAACCTTCTCCCACAGGGAGAAGGCACGCTGCTATTTCTGGCACTTGCCGCAGAAGAACGTGGCGCGGCCGGCCTGCACGATGCGACGCACCACGCCGCCGCAGCGCGGGCAGGTCTGCCCCTCGCGGTCATAGACGCGGAACTTGTGCTGGAAATAGCCGAGCTCGCCGTTCGGCTGGCGATGGTCGCGCAGCGACGAGCCGCCCGCTGCAATCGCCTCTTCGAGGACTTCGCGGATGGCGCGCGCAAGACGCTCGGCGCGCTCGGTGGGCGCACCGTTCTTGCGGGCGATCGAACCCGCGGCGCGGCGCGGCGAGAGCCCGGCGCGATGCAAAGCTTCGTTGACGTAGATGTTGCCGAGCCCGGCGATCAGCCGCTGGTCGCCGAGCGCCGTCTTCAAC
>JASHUD010000243.1 GCA_030040215.1 Methylovirgula sp. | reverse complement strand
CATTCGGTCAATGGACAGGCAGCCGCCGTCGATCTATGCAAGTCACCCGCGGTATCCCCAATGTTTCGCCTGATCTTCCGTTTTCTTGGCTTGTTGTTGCTCGCCGCCGCGTTTGCCGCGCTGGTGGTCGATGGGACGCGCAGCATCGCCGGCGGAGCGCTTTCACTGGCGCCCTTCGGGCAAACCATGTTCTGGTTGATGCCGAGCAAGTTCGCCGGCATCGAAGCGGCGGTGCGCCATGCGCTTCCGCCACTCCTTTGGAATCCGCTGATGGTACGCGTGCTGAAGATGCCAACTTGGGTCGTCGCCGGCGCGCTCGGCATCCTGCTGATGCTTTTCACGCAGAAGCGGCGCCCGAAAATCGGCTATTCAAGCCGCTGAGCTTGCGCCTGGCGTAACGATCCGTCGCGCCGGCGCGTACGAGGAAAGCAGGCGTTGTATGCAACGCCGTCTTCCCCCATGTTAGAAGCGCGCCCGCGGAGGTAACGATGTTCGCATTCCGCAAATCCCACCTGCCCGAAGCCCATGAGGCGCTGCCCGGCCGCACGCAGCCGATGGCCACCGCCGACGTCCATTTCATCAATGGGCATGATCTTCACCCGCCGTTCCCGGCCGGGATCGAGACGGCGTTGTTCGGGCTGGGTTGTTTTTGGGGCGCCGAGCGGAAATTCTGGCAGCTCGGGGAAGGGATTTGGGCGACCGCCGTTGGCTATGCCGGCGGCCAGACGCCCAATCCGACCTATGAGGAGGTTTGTTCGGGCCGCACCGGCCATGCCGAAACCGTGCTCGTCGCCTACGATCCTTCCCGCCTTCCCTACGAGACCCTCCTGAAGACGTTTTGGGAGGCCCACGATCCGACCCAGGGCATGCGCCAAGGCAATGACGTCGGCACGCAATATCGCTCGACGATTTACGTGACGAACGAAGCGCAGCGGCGGGCGGCGGAAGCCTCGAGAGCCATGTATGAAAAGGCCTTGGCGGCGCGCGGGCTCGGGCCGATCACGACCGAGGTTCGCGATGCGCCGCCGTTCTACTATGCCGAGGACTATCACCAGCAGTATCTCGCCAAGAACCCGGCAGGCTACTGCGGATTGGGGGGCACGGGCATCGCCTGCCCGATCGGCACCGGCGTGACGGCGCGGTAAAGGCCCTCAGCTTCCTTCGAGTTCGTTCAAGACGCGCCCGCGCAGTTGGTCGAGATCGCTCGCAAAACCACGCAACCGGGTCGCTATGAGGCGCTGCAGCCGTTCGGCGCTGCGTGGCGATTGGTTGAGGGCGCGCTGGAACAACGCGCGCGGGATTTCGAGAACCGTCGCGGGCTCGCGCGCCGTCGCGGTCGTCGGCCGCCGCGTCGGCGCAATCAGCGCCATTTCGCCGATCAGCGCCGGCGGCCAGACGATACGCGCGGCGCTGTCATGGCTGGCGGGATCGAGAGCGATCGATCCGGTACGCAACAAAAAGCCGCCTGCCGCCGGTTCGTCGCGGTGAAACAGAATGTCGCCGGCCTGCAAACTACGCGGCAGCGCACTGCGGATCACTTCCCGCAACGTCTTGGGCTCTAGCGCCGCCAGCAGCGGGTTGCGAGCGAAATTGCCGAGGTCCTCGTCGAGCGCCATTACGGGACCAGCTTATAGCCGCCGCCTTCGGTGATCAGAAGCTGCGATTTCGCGGGATCGTGCTCGATTTTCTGGCGCAACCGGTAAATGTGCGTCTCGAGCGTATGGGTCGTGACGTTGGAATTGTAGCCCCAGACTTCTTTCAACAGGACTTCGCGCGTCACCACGCTCTGGCCGGCGCGATACAGGAAGCGCAGGATGGCCGTTTCCTTTTCGGTGAGGCGCAGCTTGCCGCCCTTCTCGTTGATGAGATGTTTGGAGCCGGGCTGAAAGGTGAACGGCCCAATTCGGAACGAGGCGTCGTCGCTTGCCTCGTGCTGGCGCAGATGGACGCGCATGCGCGCCAGCAGGATCGAAAAACGGAAGGGCTTCGTCACATAATCGTTGGCGCCAGATTCGAGCCCGTCGATGGTATCGGCTTCCGAATCATGGCCGGTCAGCATGATGATCGGATTTTTGAACCCTTCCTTGCGCAACAATTTGACCGCTTCGCGCCCATCCATGTCGGGCAGGCCCACGTCCATGATCACGAGATCCGGCGCCTCGCGGCGCGCGACGGCCAATGCCGCGGTCGCGGTCGGCGCGTGGAACGGCAGAAATTCGGTAAGTACGGCAAGCTGTTCGACGAGCTCGCCGCGCAGGTCGTCGTCGTCGTCGGCAATGAGGATCTTGCGAACCTGCGTCATGGCTGGTCCTATATTCGCGCCGCAACACCGGCAGGTCAAATCTTCGCAGCCGACAAGCCGACGAGATTCGCCGATCCCATGGTCAAGACCAGGTCTATCCCCGGCAAGCCAAAGAACGCCCCTGCGAAGCTGCGCCGCCTCATCGTGACGTTGCAGCCCAAGGCCGCGTCGCAAACGCCGCGCGGTCGGCTGCAGGCTGGCGCGACGATTTTTCCTTGCGCGATCGGCGCCGCATCCCTCAGCCGCCACAAACGCGAAGGCGACAAGGCAACGCCTACGGGTCATTTTCGACTACTTGAAGGCTTTTTCAAGCCAGGGATCGGCCGGCGTCCGAAGACGCTCTTGCCGTTCCGCCCCATCGCAAAGACGCTAGGCTGGTGCGAGGATCCAAAAGCCGCCGCGTACAACCAGCTCGTCCATCTGCCGAGCCGCGCCGGCCACGAGAGTCTGTGGCGCGACGACGGAATTTACGATCTTGTGATCGTGCTCGATTACAACATTTATCCGCGCCGCAGAAATCTCGGCAGCGCGATCTTTCTGCATTGCGCGCGGCCGGACTTTGCGCCGACTGCCGGCTGCATCGCGCTCGATGCCGCGGATCTGCGCAAGCTTCTGCCGCGCTTGGCGCGGCGCGCCCAACTCATCGTACGTTAGCGAGAGAGACAATGATCGATTGCCGCCGCCTCGTGACGATTGCTTTGCTGATGCTCCTATCGCCGATCGCATGGGCAGGCACGGCCGATCGTTCGCCGCGCCGTTACTGCGCGCAAGTCGGCACCGACGACACGCTGCGCCCTACACCCCCTGCGCTCGCCGGCGCAATCGGTCGGTTGTTCCATCTCAGCGGAAATTATGCGCTCGAGACGACGCAATATCGCTGCGCCGGCGGAAAAGTCCTACTGTGTACTGTCGGCGCCAATCTGCCGTGCGGCAAAGC
>JASHUD010000242.1 GCA_030040215.1 Methylovirgula sp. | reverse complement strand
AAAACGTCGCCCTTCTTGGCGTTGCCGGAGAGGGCCAAGTCGAGCGTCTCCTTGCGCATGCTGATCCGGCCCACGGCGCGCGCGCTGCGCTCGGTGATGGGTTTCTCCGCCACGTCGACCATATGGGCTTCGCCTGTGGCAGCGAGATGGGTGAGTTTGGTCATGCGCCCCGGTTCCATTGGATGCATTCCCTCTCCCCATTCGCCAAGCTCATGGGGAGAGGGCAACTGTGTTCGCCTTCCTCATCCATGCGCCTTGCCCAGATGATTGCGCTCGGCGATCGCGCCGTAGAGCAGGCTGCGCGTCGCCTCGGCGACGTCGCTCTGCCGCATCAGGCTTTCGCCGACCAGAAATGTGCGGATTCCGGCGCGCTTCAGGCGAAGACAATCCTCGTAGGCCGAGATCCCGCTTTCGGCGACGACGATCCGGTCGGCCGGGATTTTCTCGGCAAGCCGCTCGCAGATCTCGAGCTTGGTCGCAAAGTCGCGCAGATCGCGATTGTTGATCCCGACGAGTCGGGTCTCCAGTTCGAGGGCGCGGTCGAGCTCTTCTTCGTCATGCGCCTCGACGAGCACATCGAGTCTCAGGTCGTGGGCGGTCTTGTTGAGCCGTTTGGCCTCTTCGTCGCTGACGCAGGCCATGATGATGAGAATGCAGTCGGCGCCGTGCGCGCGCGCTTCGTAAACCTGGTATGGATCGAACAGAAAATCTTTGCGCAGCGCCGGCAGATGGCTCGCCTTGCGGGCCGCCTCGAGATGTTCGAGCTTGCCTTGGAACGAAGGCGTATCGGTGAGCACCGAGAGGCAGGCGGCGCCGCCGTTCTGATAAGCTTTGGCAAGGCTCGGCGGATCGAAATCGGCGCGGATTAGCCCTTTTGAAGGGCTCGCCTTCTTGATTTCCGCGACCAGCGCGAAGCGGCCCTCGCCAAGCCTTGCATCGATCGCCCGCACGAAGCCGCGCGGCGCGTGTTCATGCGCCCGACGTTCCAGCGTCGAGAGCGGCATGCGCAGCTTCGACTCGCTGATTTCCTTACGTTTATAGGCTTCGATTTGCCGCAGAATATCGGCCATCAACCTCACCTTGGGAATTCTCGCCAGTAAGCGTGAAGGCCCTCCGAGGAAACGAAAGAAGTGGGGCGAAAAGTCAAGTCTCTTTCCTGCTACCCTGCGACACCGTCTTCAGCCGGGCAAGCACGTCCGCGGCGCGGCCGCTATCGAGGGCTACGGCGGCAAGCGCCGCGCCATCCTTGAGGCTAGCCGCCCTGTCGGCGACGACAAGCGCCGCCGCGGCATTGATGACAGCAATGTCACGATAGGCGTTTCGGGCGCCACGCAGAACCGCGGTGAGGGCGGCGGCGTTGTGTGCCGCGTCGCCCCCCTTCAGGTCCTCGAGCGTGGCGCGGGCGATGCCGGCGTCCTCCGGCACGATCTCGAAGGAGCGGATCGCGCCCGCCTCGAGCGCGGTCACAAAGGTCGGCCCGGTCGTGGTAATTTCGTCGAGCCCATCCGAGCCATGCACCAGCCAGGCGCGCTCGGTGCCCAGATTACGCAAAACTTCGGCGAGCGGACCTAGCCATTCCGCGGAGAAAACGCCCAGCAACTGGCGCTTGACGCCGGCCGGATTGGCCAGCGGGCCGATGAGGTTGAACAAGGTGCGCGTACCGAGTTCGGCACGGATCTCGGCGACATGGCGCATGGCGGGGTGGTGCGCGGGCGCACTCATGAAACCGATGCCGGCCGCGGCGATCGAGGCTGTGACCTCCTGCGGCGCAATCCCGATCCGGACGCCGAGCGCCGTCAGCACGTCGCTCGCCCCGGCATTCGATGAGGCGGCGCGGTTGCCGTGTTTGGCGACCGGCACGCCGCAGGCGGCGACGATCAGCGCCGCGAGCGTCGAGACGTTGTAGGTTGCATGGCCGTCGCCGCCGGTTCCCACGATGTCGATCGCGCCGGGCGGCGCGGCGACCTTGCGCATCTTGGCGCGCATCGCCGCGACGGCGCCGGTGATTTCCTCGATCGTCTCGCCGCGTACCCGCAAGGCGAGCAGAAGGCCGCCGATTTGGGCGGCCGATACTTCTTGCCCCGACAGAAGCAGATCGAAGGCGCGCTCCGCCTCGGCGCGCGTAAGGCTCGCGCCGCCGGCGACTTTGGCGATCAGCGGTTTGAACTCGTCCATGGGTTCCCTTTGCGCTGCCTGCGTCGCGGGCGCAAGCGTGGACTCGCTCTCCCCATGAGCTTGGCGAATGGGGAGAGGGACCCCAACCTTCTCCCCGCAAGCGAGGTGGCGCTCAATTGCCGCGCCGCGCTTTGTTCCATTCCTGGGCGAGATCGAGAAAATTCGAAAGAATCCGATAGCCGTGTTCCGATGCGATGCTTTCGGGATGGAACTGCACGCCGTGCGTCGGCCGCGCGCGATGCGAAAGCCCCATGACGAGCCCGTCGGCTTCGGCGGTCATGCGAAGATCGTCCGGCAGAGCGTCGCGCTTGACGACCAGCGAGTGGTAGCGCGTCGCCCGGAACGGACCGTTGATGCCGCGGAACACCGTTTCGCTGGCATGGCGGATCTCGGAGATTTTGCCATGCATAGGTACGGGGGCGCGCACGATCTCGCCGCCGAACGCCGCGCCGATCGCCTGATGGCCGAGACATACGCCGAAGATCGGAATCTCGGCGCTCGCCCCCCGGATGAGATCGAGGCAGATCCCAGCTTCGTGCGGCGTGCAAGGGCCGGGCGAGAGCACTATTGCATCCGGTCCGCTGGCCAGAATATCCGCGACGCTCACTTGATCATTGCGATGCACGGTGACATCGGCACCGAGGCTGCCGAGGTAATGCACCAGGTTGAAGGTGAAGGAGTCGTAATTGTCGATAAGCGTGACGGCGGGCATGGAAGCCTCTTGGGCCGCGCAGCGGGCGAGGTCAAGGCCAAACGACACCACGTCATTGCGAGCCGAAGGCGAAGCAATCCAGAGCCATTTCTGGATTGCTTCGTCGCTAACGCTCCTCGCAATGACGGGCTAAGCCGCTTGGCTCGCCGGTGGCGCCATGAATTCCGGGCCGACCGGATCGTGGATGCATTCGACGAGAATGCGGTCGATCTGCGCCAAGGCCGCCGCATCGAGCTTCCAGCCCATCACCTCGGCGACCGGATCGAGCTGCCCGGGATGGCGCGCGCCCCAAAGCGCAATGCTCAGCGGCTGTTTGTCAAGCACCCAGCGCACCGCCAGATGAATAACGCGCTTGCCGTAGTTCTTGCGGGCGAAGTCGTCGAGCCGCCGCACCGCCGCGAGATATTGCTCGAAACGCGGCGGCTTGAACTTTGGATCGTTTTTGCGCAGATCGTCGCCCGTGAATTTGCTGTCGGGTTTCATGCTGCCGCTGAGCAGGCCGCGGCACAGCGCGCCGTAGGCCAGCGTCGCGACGTTGCGGTCGCGGCAATAGGGCAACACGTCCTCTTCGGCCTCGCGCTCGAAGAGATTATAGGGCGGCTGCGCGGTATGCAGCGGCGCGGCGGCGCGAAACGCTTCCATCTGCGCGACGTCGAAATTGCTCACCCCGATGGCGCGGATCTTGCCGGCCTTATAGAGGGCGTTCAACGCTTCGGCCGTCTCGGCGATCGGCGTCGCCGGATCGGGCCAATGCACCTGATAGAGGTCGATCACGTCGGTGTTGAGGCGGCGCAGCGAATCCTCGACTTCCTTCTGGATGCGCGCCTTGCTGGCGTTGCGGAACGGTTTGCCGTCCTTCCAGTCGAGCCCGACTTTGGTGGCGAGGATGACGGAGTCGCGCCGGCCGGCGATGGCTTTGCCGACGATCTCTTCGGAATGGCCGAATCCGTAGACCGGCGCCGTGTCGATGACGTTGATGCCGCGGTCGAGCGCGATCCGGATCGTGCGGACCGAGTCCGCGTCGTCGCTGCCGCCCCACATCCATCCGCCGATCGCCCAAGTTCCGAGCGCGACGCGCGTGGGTTTGAGATTGGTGCCGGGGACGGTGATCGTTTCGAGATTAACGTTCGGCATGAGTTGATCCTTTCCACGATCGTCTCAGCGATCGTCATGGCCCGGTCAAGCCCGGCCATGACGGGTATTATTGTCCCCGCGGTTCGCTCGCGCCGCGAAGCGCACCGCCTCGTCGGCGGCGCGGAACAGAGCCTGCGCCTTGTTCACGCATTCGCGCTGCTCATAGGCCGGATCCGAATCGTAAACGACGCCGGCGCCCGCTTGGACGTGCATGAATCCGTCCTTCACCACCGACGTGCGCAGGATGATGCACGTGTCCATGTCGCCGTGCGCGCCGAAATAGCCGATGCAGCCGGCGTAGATGCCGCGCTTATCCGTCTCGAGTTCGTCGATAATCTCCATGGCACGAACTTTCGGCGCACCTGAGACGGTGCCCGCCGGAAAGCCGGCGCAGAGCGCATCGATGACATCGTATTTCGAGTCGAGCACGCCATCGACATTCGACACGATGTGCATGACGTGGCTGTAGCGTTCGATGGCGAATTGCTCGGTGACATCGACAGTTCCGATCTCCGCCACGCGGCCGACATCGTTGCGGCCGAGATCGAGCAGCATCAAATGCTCGGCGCGCTCCTTCTCGTCAGCCAAGAGCTCGGCGGCGAGGCGCGCGTCCTCGGCCTGCGTCTTGCCGCGCCAGCGCGTACCGGCGATGGGCCGGATCGTCACCTTTCCGTCGCGCACGCGCACCAGAATCTCGGGGCTCGAGCAGACGATCTGGAAATCGCCGAAATCGAGATAGCAAAGGAAAGGCGCAGGATTGACTCTCCGCAACGCGCGATAGAGCGCAAACGCCG
>JASHUD010000241.1 GCA_030040215.1 Methylovirgula sp. | reverse complement strand
CCTACAGTCCGGGAGTCGGCGTCGATTATTACATCTGGAGTCTGCAGATCGCCGGCATCGGCACGCTGCTCTCCGGCGTCAACATGATCACCACGATCCTGAAGATGCGCGCCCCCGGCATGACGCTGATGCGCATGCCGGTCTTCACCTGGACGGCGCTGTGCGCCAACATGCTGATCGTCGCCGCCTTCCCGATTCTGACGGCGACGCTGGCGATGCTGTCGCTCGACCGCTACCTCGGCATGCATTTCTTCACGAACACCGCCGGCGGCAACCCGATGATGTACGTGAACCTCATCTGGGCGTGGGGACATCCCGAGGTTTACATCCTGATCCTGCCCTGCTTCGGCGTGTTCTCCGAGGTGATCGCGACGTTTTCGCACAAACAGATCTTCGGCTATACCTCGATGGTCTACGCGACCATCTGCATCACCGTCCTCTCCTTCGTCGTCTGGCTGCACCATTTCTTCACGATGGGTTCGGGCGCCGACGTGAACGCCTTCTTCGGCATCGCGACGATGGTCATTTCGATTCCGACCGGCGTGAAGATCTTCAATTGGCTGTTTACGATGTATCGCGGCCGGGTTCGTTTCGCGACGCCGGTGCTGTGGACGATCGGCTTCATGATCACGTTTGTAATCGGCGGCATGACCGGCGTGCTGATGGCGGTGCCGCCGGCCGACTTCGTGCTCCACAACAGCCTTTTCCTGGTCGCGCATTTCCACAACGTGATTATCGGCGGCGTCGTGTTCGGCTGCATGGCGGGCTTCACTTACTGGTTCCCGAAGGCCTTCGGCTTCACGCTCGACGAGCGGTTGGGCAAAGTGGCATTTTGGTGCTGGCTCATCGGTTTCTACATCGCCTTCATGCCGCTCTACGTGCTGGGGCTGATGGGAATGACGCGGCGCCTCGATCACCTCGACAATCCCGTTTGGCACGTCTATCTCGTCGTTGCGATGTGCGGCGCGCTGATCATCATGTGCGGCATCGCCGCCCAGCTCGCGCAGATCGCCGTCAGCATCCGCAACCGCGCCGCGCTGCGCGATTTCACGGGCGATCCGTGGAACGGCAGAACGCTCGAATGGTCGGTCGCCTCACCGGCTCCCTCCTATAATTTCGCACGGACGCCGCTGGTAATGGGCCGCGACGCCTACTGGGACATGAAGCGCAGAGGCGTGGCGCATCGGCCGTTCTCGGCCTACCGCCCGATTCACATGCCGCGCAACACCGGCGCCGGCTTTGTCGTGAGCGCCCTCGCCGCGATCCTCGGCTTTGCTTTCATCTGGCACATCTGGTGGCTGGCGATCGCATCCTTCGCGGCGGCCATCGCAATGGCGATCGCCCATTCCTTCAACGAGCGGCGTGACTACACCGTCTCTCCGGACGACGTCGCGCGCGCCGAAGACGTCTATTTCGAGCAACTAGCATCGCAGGCCTGACATGAACGTCCAAACGCACCCGCTACCCGTCGCCACCGCGCCGTTCCTCCCCGAAGCTTTCGAGAGCATCGAGGAGCACCACGACGCCGGCGCCATTACGACGTTGGGATTCTGGATCTATCTGATGAGCGACTGCATTCTGTTCGCGGCATTGTTTGCGAGCTTCGCGGTGCTGCGCGGCGCGACCGCGGGCGGCCCGAGCGGCCGGGAGATCTTCAGCCTGCCCTATGTGGCGGTCGAAACCGCCTGCCTCTTGGTGTCGAGCTTCACGTACGGCATGGCGATGATCTCGGCCGACCAGGGACGTCAAGCCTGGGTACTGCGCTGGCTCGGCCTGACGCTTCTCCTCGGCCTCACCTTCGTGGGCATGGAGATCCACGAATTCGTCAAGCTCATCGCCGACGGCGCCGGCCCGGACCGTTCCGGATTCCTCTCGGCTTTCTTCACGCTGGTCGGCACGCACGGTCTTCACGTGACCTCCGGCATGGTGTGGATGGGCGTGCTGATCGCCCACCTGCTGCGCCGCGGGCTCACCGAAGCCAACCGCACGCGGCTGATGTGTCTAAGCCTTTTCTGGCATTTTCTCGACATCGTGTGGATCGGCGTATTCACCGTGGTCTATCTGATGGGAGCGGCCTGATGCACGAGCCGCGCGGCCCGCTGATTCCGACGACGGCGCACGGCCCGAGCGACGGCGGCGCCGCGCACGGCAGCGTCAAATCCTACCTCACCGGCTTTGTTCTGTCGGTGGCATTAACCTTCATTCCTTTCGCGCTGGTGATGTCGGGCGCCGCGCCGGCTGCGACAATTATTCCGATCTGTATTGTGCTCGGCGTGGCGCAAATCGTCGTGCACTTGGTCTATTTCCTGCACATGAATGGCGCATCGACGCAGTCCTGGAATATGGCCGCCTTCGTATTTACATTGCTGATCGTAGCCATCTTGGTCGCTGGGTCGCTGTGGGTCATGTACCACCTCGACGTGAACATGATGCCGGGCATGATGCCCACGGGATGAGCGGCGCGAACGCAACGCGAGCTTTGCGCCGGGGCTGAGTTGGCGCACGGCCGCGAGCCGCGGCTCGCGGACCGTGCTTCGGGCAAGGAATGGAAGCGACTTCTTCAATTCGGGAAACGGCGGATAAGAGGAACCTGCTTCTTCTTATCGTGCTGCGGTGGCTCGCAGTGGGCGGCCAGATCGCGGCGATTCTCGTCGTCCAATTCTGGCTTGGCATCAGGCTGCCGCTGCTGCCGATGGCCGGCGTGGTCGGCTTCCTCGTCGTCCTGAATCTTGTCAGCCTGTATCGCTGCCGCAGTTCCGCGGTCATCACCAACACGGAGCTTTTCCTCGAACTGCTGCTCGACGTGGCGGCGCTTACCGTGCAGCTTTATTTGAGCGGCGGCGCTACCAACCCGTTCGTCTCGCTTTTCCTGCTGCAGATCATTCTCGGCGCGGTTCTGCTCGAGCCTTTGTGGATCTGGACGCTCATCGCCGCGACCACCGGCTGTTTTCTCTTCCTCACCACGTCATACCGCGACATCGGCCTGTTGAATTACGAACAGATCGTCGATCGCGGCCGGCCTGGGTTTCTCGATCCGAGCATTCTCGGCAGTTTTCTCTGTTTCCTGCTCGCCGCGGTTCTGCTGGTATTCTTCGTGACCCGCGTCACGCGCAACATGCGCGAGCGGGATCGCCGGCTTTCCGAACTCCGCCAGCAGGCGGCCGAAGAAGGGCATATCGTGCGGATGGGTCTTCTCGCTTCCGGCGCCGCACATGAGCTCGGCACGCCGCTGTCGACGCTCGCGGTGATTGTCAACGACTGGGCCCGCGTTCCGGCGCTCGCGGAAAATCCGGAGATGGCCGACGACCTCGCCGACATGCGCACCGCGCTAGGCCGCTGCAAGGAGACATTGTCGCGTATCCTGCTCGCGGCCGGCGAGGCGCGCGGCGAAAGCGCGCAGCGCACGACGCTCGTCGAATTCCTCGACGAGGTCATCGCCGATTGGCAGCAGACCCGCGAGCCGATACATCTCGATTACGTGCCGCGCATCGAAACCGATACGGGTATCGTGTCCGATACGGTATTGCGCCAAGTGCTCTTCAATGTTTTCGACAACGCGCTGGAGGCGTCCCCCGACTGGATCCGCATCGAGGCGTCGCGCCGCGCCGAACATCTCGTCGTCAACGTGCGCGACAAAGGGCCCGGCTTCGCGCCGGAAATTCTCGAGAATTTCGGAAAGCCCTACCAATCGACGAAGCAGCGCTCCGGGCGCGGCCTCGGGCTCTTCCTGGTCGTCAACGTATTGCGCAAGCTCGGCGGCACGATCCGGCCGCGCAACAACAGCGACGGCGGCGCGTCGGTGGAACTGTGTTTGCCGATCATCGCACTGTCGATCGAGGACGCGGAGTGCCATGCTGCCGGATAAGCCATCGCTGCTGATCGTAGAAGACGATCCCACCTTTGCTTGGGCGCTGCGCCGGTCGTTCGAGCGACGCGGCTACGAGGTCGCGGCATGCGAGCGCGTCGGCGCCTTGCAGGCGACGCTTGCTACGATATCCCCCGATTATGCGGTGGTCGATCTCAAGCTCGTCGGACCGTCCGGCCTCGAATGCGTAAAAATCCTGCATCGCGAGAGCCCCGCTACCAAGATCGTGGTGCTGACCGGCTTTGCCAGCATTGCGACGGCGGTCGAGGCCGTCAAACTCGGCGCCTGCCATTACCTTGCGAAGCCCTCGAATGCGGATGAAATCGAAGCGGCGTTCGGACGCGACGGAGGCGACAGCAATATCGCGCTCGGTCCGCGTACCAGCTCGATCAAGACGCTCGAATGGGAACGCATTCACGAGACGCTGCTCGAGACGGAATTCAACATTTCCGAGACGGCGCGGCGACTCGGCATGCATCGGCGCACGCTGGCCAGGAAACTTTCGAAACGGCGCGTCGTCTAGCTAGGCCGAGACGGCGGCGCGCCGTTCAGGAGCATCCGCGCTTGCTCCGCGTCGCGTTTCATTTGCACGACGAGTTCCTGCGGCGAAGCGAATTTCCGCTCGTCGCGGATGAAACCGACAAAGTCGACCTCGATCGTCTTGCCGTAGAGATCCCCGGAGAAATCGAAGACGAAGACTTCGAGCAGCGGCGCTCCGTCGTCGAAGGTCGGCCGCGTCCCGAAGCTCGCCACTCCGCCGTGCCGCTTGGCGGCGATCGTGACCTCGACCGCATAAATTCCGTGGCGCAAGCGAACGCTGTGGTGAAGCCGCAGGTTCGCGGTCGGAAAGCCGAGCGCCTTGCCGCGCTGATCGCCATGCAGCACTTCGCCGATGACGAAATAGGGATGACCCAGCAGCAGCCGCGCCCGTTCGACGTCGCCGGCTTCCAGCGCCTGCCGCGTTGCGGTGGAGGAAGCGGGCTCGATCGATCCGCTGGCGTCGGCGGTGATGCGTTCGACAATCTCGACAGAAAAGCCGTAACGCGCGCCGGCTTTGAGCAGCGTAGCCGGGCTGCCCGCACGGCCCTTGCCGAAATGGAAATCATAGCCCGCGACGACGCCGCCGACCGCGAGCCGCCGCACCAGAACATCGCGAATGAACTCTTCGGGCGTGAGCGCCGCGAGTTCAGCGTCGAAACGCAGGACGATCATCGCATCGATGCCGAGCCGCGCCAGCGCCACGGCCTTCGTCTCGCTCGGCGTCAGGCGGAAAATCGTGTCCGCGCCGAAGAAGAAATCGCTCGGGTGCGGCTCGAACGTCAGCACGGCGCAAGGCCGTCCGAGCCGCTCGGCGACGGCGCGGGCGCGTTGCAGGACCGCGGCATGACCGCGATGCACGCCGTCGAAATTGCCGATCGCGACCACCGCGCCTTCGAGCCCGCCGGGCGGCGTGTCGGGATCGACAACCGTAGTGAAATCTTTTTCCGGCCGGGAATTTTTCAAGGGCGCCGCGTGAGAAATAGGCGAATTTGGCCGCGCCGGAGCGCGGAGGCACATTGGCAACCCGAAATAAGCCACCGAATTCCCCCGGCCATCGAATTGCCTCAGCTTCTCAAGCTTTGCATTAACTGAATAGCAAGCGAGACTACGTTTTAATCCTACGCAGACCTGACGATGTCGCTATCTGGCAGCGTCCGGCTTGCGGCTTGGAGACGCAAATGATTGTCGATCCCTCTCTACCGATTCTTGTCGTCGACGACTACCAGACGATGGTCCGCATCATCCGTAACCTCTTGAAACAAATCGGTTTTGAAAACGTCGATGAGGCTTCGAACGGTGCCGAGGCGCTGGCCAAGATCGAAAAACGGCACTACGGGCTCATCATCTCCGACTGGAACATGGAGCCGATGACTGGTTTCCAACTCCTTCAGAAGGTGCGCGAATTCAAGGACCGGGCCGAGATCCCGTTCATCATGGTTACGGCGGAGTCGAAAACCGACAACGTCGTCGCCGCTCGTAAAGCCGGCGTCAACCATTACATCGTCAAGCCCTTCAACGCAGTGACCCTCAAATCGAAGATCGACGCCGTTTTTGCGCCGGTCGCCGCTTAACCGCCCGGCCCAAGCGAGAGCGTTTTCCATCACCAGACGAGTTCCGCGATCGCCGCCGTTGGCGCGATCCCCGTTCCCTCGACGAACTGCCGGAACGCCGCCGCGTCGAGCCCGGCGCCGTGCCGATGCAATTCAGCGCGATGAATGCCGTTGGTGACGAACAACGTAGCGAATCCCTGGTCTTGCGCGCCTTTTATGTCGGTCTGCGCCGAGTCTCCGATGCCAAGAATGCGCGAACGCGCCGTTTCCGCGCCGCGCAGATTTGCGGCCAGCGCCAGGCCGCGCGCGTAAATTTGCGGGTAAGGCTTGCCGGCCTGAACCACCCTGCCGCCCATCGGGGCATAGGATTCGGCCAAGGCGCCGGCGCAATAGACGAGCTTGTCGCCCATCTCGACGACGACGTCGGGATTGGCGCAGATGAATTCGACATCGTGCGCCAGCATGGCGGAAAGCAGCGGCTGGTAATCGGCCGGCGTTTCGTGTTCGGCATCGTTGAGCCCGATGCAGACGACATAAGCGGCCTCTTCGAACGGCACGAAATGCAGCGGACGGCCGACCAAGGCCTCGGCTTCGGCAAAGAGCGACACGTCCTGCGCCGGCCCGATGTGAGCGAGCGGCAGGTCGCCGCGTTCGAGGATCAACGACACGGTGACGTCGCCCGCCGTGACAATCCCGTCGTAAGCGTCGCGCGGCACGCCAAGCTCATCGAGAAAGGCCATGACAAGCCGGCGCGGGCGCGGCGCATTGGTGATGAGAATGACCGTCCCGCCTCGAGCGCGAAATCGGGCGAGCGCAGCGGTCGCGTCGCGATAATAGACGGCGCCGTTGTGAACGACCCCCCAGACGTCGCAGAGGATCACGTCGTATTGCCCCGCGATCTCGCCGAGCCCGTGGATGAACCGCGGGGGAGCCGGCATAAGGGGGGCATGCGGGGCATTCATCGAATTCGGTCATACCGCAATGCAAAATCATTGCAAGGCTTTGAAAGGCTGCGACAGTTGACCTCGGTATATAAATCTATTATTCTGGATATATGGAATATAGTGATGCTACCGAGGCATTTGCCGCGCTCGCGCAACCGACGCGGCTCCAGACTTTCCGGCTGCTGGTGCGCCATGAACCCGCCGGCATTCCAGCGGGCGAACTCGCCCGTTTGCTGGCGGTGCCGCAAAACACGATGTCAGCGCATCTCGCGATTCTTTCGCGCGCCGGTTTGATCAACGGCAAGCGGCAAAGCCGCTCGATCATCTATCGTGCCGATCTTGCGCGGTTGCGCGAGCTGGTCCTGTTCCTGCTCAAGGATTGCTGCGGCGGACGGGCAGACCTCTGCGCACCGATCATCAACGCCTTGACGCGTTCCTGCCCGCCGAAAGTTATCGCCGATGGCTGATCGTATCTTCAACGTCCTTTTTCTCTGCACCGGTAATTCGGCGCGCTCGATCATGGCCGAAAGCATGCTGCGCAAGGGCGGAGCGGGACGTTTCCACGCCTACTCCGCCGGCAGCCATCCCAAAGGCGCGGTGAACCCATTGGCGCTGAAGGTGCTCGATTCGTATGGCTATCCGATCGACGGCTTTCGCTCCAAGAGTTGGGATGAATTCGCCGCCCCCGGCGCGCCAATCATGGATTTTGTATTCACCGTCTGCGACAGCGCCGCGGGCGAAGTCTGCCCCGTCTGGCCTGGCCAGCCGATG